>JALPXQ010000014.1 GCA_023271515.1 Dehalococcoidia bacterium
GAATGTGCAATGGCGGGCAACAAAAGCCTGTTTTGTTCAATCCTCGCAACGGGTGCCCCAGGTTTTCTCCGGCGATCATTTCATGGACCGAAAGCATGCCGCAGTGAGCTTGACAGCTACTACGCGAGATGCTAACATTTGACAAACCGGCGCCGATTAGGCGAACTCTGAGTTCGTCTATTTGGCTGTTTATCCGACCCGCGCGGGATGGCCTAGGAGGATGGGGGAAGAATGAACTTCTTAGAGCAACTTGTCAGCGAGTGGTACTCATATCGCGGGTATTACGTTCGGACGAACGTAAAGGTTATATGCCATCGCTATAGTAAAATCAATTGTACACGAACTTGTGGGAGAGAACGATGATAACCATTGAGAAAGCAGCAGAGAAAGACCTTGAGACAATTTGTACACTCGATTCAATGGTTCTAGGCAACTCCAGTAGAAGAGATTTCCTTGCTAACGCCGTCAAAGCAGACCAATGTTTGGTTGCCCGAACCCAAAACACCGTTGTAGGTTTCGGTATACTGGAGCGATCATTCTATGGTCAAGGTTTCATCTCGCTTCTGATAGTACATCCGGATTATCGTAAACGTGGTGTTGCGACAGACCTTCTCCGGCACATTGAGTCAATATGTCCAACGGAAAAGCTATTCACATCCACTAACAAATCAAATGTCATTGCACAACGGGTGCTTGAGACACGTGGTTTCGTTAGGAGTGGGTATATTGAAAATCTCGATGAGGGTGATCCTGAAATTATCTATTTCAAACGACTTAGGGGCGACGGCGTATAACAGGTGGGTATGCAGTTCGCTTACTTCGTTCGCTCACCCAAACCCCTCGCTATGCTCGGGGCTTCGCATACCCCCAATCCGTTAGGCGAAAGCCATTCAAGGGAGGGAGATTGAATGCTAACATATGAACCTGCAAGGGTGGAACAGTACGACGAATTTCTGCAACTCATGCGGAACCATACTGCCAATTATCTTGAACGCACTATGGAACTCATGCAGATGACCTGGCAGCAGTTCGTTCACCTGCTCAGGACAGTGGGCCAAGTCTATGGTATCTATGAGGATGACCAATTGGCAGGGTTCTACTGGATTGAAGAGCGGGAAAAAGTCTTGCATCTCCATGGTTTAGTGTTGACGGGGCAGTTCCAAGGGGAAGGAATTGGAACCCAGGTACTCAAAATGTTGGAGAGCATGTATAGGGGCAGCATGGACGCCATTGAGTTGGGTGTCCACAAATGCAACGAAAAGGCAAGAGTATTGTATGAGAGATTAGGCTACGAAACGGTGAAAAGGCTGGATGATTTGGGGTTTTACATCATGCAAAAGCGTTTATCACCCGGGCCTTCGCCTAACGCTAAAGATTGTATACGGAGTGGAGCGAAGCGGAATTCCGGACACAATCTGGTTAACAGCGGATATAAGGCTTCGCTACGCTTGGCCCAAATTGCCTTCGGTAAAAACTCCAGATATGCCCCAAACGTTATACGCCATTGTGGGTAAGCGAGGGTGAAACATGGTGGAAAGATCGTCTACTTGGGAAGAAGCTTATAGAAGCGTAAAGTCGCTTTGGGAATTGGAGCCTGATCACGCACTGAGAGAGTACGCAACTCTTGTCCCTGACGGCACTGTTTTGGATTTAGGCGTTGGAGATGGGAGAAATGCCCTCTTCTTTGCTGAGATGGGCTATGAAGTCGAGGGAGTTGATATTTCCCAAACTGCTGTTGAGCGATGCGTTGAGAGAGCCAAAAAGGCAAACCTCAAAGTTAAGGCTGAAGTAAGAGATTTGAAAGAAGTAGACATCCCTCAAGGAAAATATTCCCTGATTATTGCGGCATGGGTATTGAACTTCTTTAAGAAAACAGAGGCGGAAGAGATTATCAAGAGGATAAGGAACGGTTTAAAGAAAGATGGTTTCGTTTACATAGGAGTATTCTCCATCAATGATCCAAGTTATGAGAGAGCCACGAAAAGCTTAGAGGTAGTCGAAGAATGTACCTTTTTCTCTCACTATTTTACCAAGGAGGAAGTCCTTTCCCTCTTCGCTGGATTAAAGGTTATTTACTGCGCTGAGGGCATGGAATTGAACCTTGGTCATGGTGACCCCCATTATCATGGTTTTATTGAGTATATGGGGCAGATGCGTATTTCGGACTAAATCGGCTGGCGTCTCGGAGCAAATCGGCCACCCTGATGGAGCAAACTGGCCACTCGAAGACAAAAGCATGTTTTGTTGCGTGAGAAATAGAAAACAGGGTGGAAGGATTGTCTCGTTGACGCGATTCAAGTCTGCCTGCTCTCTGTTTTTTTCTCTCCCCTGCCTTATCGTGGTGCAGGTCGGCTTCCACCCCTCCTCTTAGCAGTCTGCACAATGAAGTCACCTCCCAGTCCGGATATCCACCACATCTGGTTCCCTACATGCCCCCTGTGGTAGCCGAGATGCTTTCTCCAGAGAGGAAGGAGGTTCCCCTGCTACGGTTTGCCAAACCTACTCACTCGCCATGCTACACCTAGCCGAGACTGGAGCCGCATCGCCTAATTTGCTATACTTGGGATTGACAACTTCAGTTACCCTGGGGCGACTAAGCAATGGCGAATCCCAGTGGTCTCCGAGGTGGTGAGGGATAATCGTCGGCTTTGCCACCAGGAGACCAGGGTACGACGTTGGTGGGAGGTGCCCACATGGCCAACACAAGCTGGAACTTAACGACGGTACCTCGGCGCTATCAACATGAGGCCAACGAGTGGGCTCGCGGGAGGAAGCAAGGCGTATCTTGTCTCCCCACAGGCACCGGCAAGACCCTGGTCGCCCTCCTCTGGCTGAAGCACCTTTTCGAGTCCGGAGAGATCCAAAAGGCGATCATGCTGGAGCCTACGAGGCTCCTCGTGAACCAAACCACCGAATACCTTCTCCAGAAGGCTGGCATAGAGTCTGTCCCCATTGATGGGCGTATTGCCAGAGATAAGCGGCTTGAGCTGTGGAGCTCAGCGGCACTGGTGGTCGCCACACCAGAGACGGTGTTGAATGACATCGAGGCTGTCAGAGCTGATGCCGTAGTGATTGACGAATGCCACCATACTGTGGGACAGGACGCCTTCGCTAAGGTTATGGTGCGGCTGAGACCGAAATGGCGCTTGGGACTCAGCGCCTTCATTCCCTCAAGGAGAGAACTCGAGGTCAGTGAGCTCATTGGCCCGATAAAGAGATGGAGCTGGAGCGATCCTGAGATTGTGCCCTACGTACCCAATTGGATTGGCGAAATATACGAAGGGCACCTTATTCGATCTATAGGTAGCCTGGTGCCGATCACGCCGGTGCTGGCGACCAGTACCTCTCCCTCTGCAAGCCCCAGTTTCCGGGCCGCAAGGGAGGCCATTTGTTCGGCGTCTCCGAGTCCCTGATCTCCGGTGCAGGCATTGGCGCAGCCGCTATTACCACCACGGCTTGCAGTTCCATTCTGCAAGTAGCACAGAACCACCGGGGCCGCCTTGATCTTGTTTGCAGTGAATACGGCAACCGCTGTGCAGGGGACATCCAAATAGAGGATGGCCAGGTCATATTTCTCGCCCCCGGCCTTTATGCCAGCAAAGGTCGCACCGGCCGAAAACCCCCTAGGGGACGTAATGGTCCCGTTGTCAATATGTTGCCAGGTCATGATTCGCCTATAACTATACCATTCTGAGGCTCGCGGGGTAAGCAGTGGCCGCTATCTGCGCCAGGAGATTATTACCAGGTTTTTAATCAGTTTTTGGAAAACTGGATGAGGAAAGCCGGTATTCCCTATAAAAGAGGTTTGCAAAAAGCTGAGGAGAAACACCGGCCATGGGTATTTCCTACCAGGAAGTTTATACTGAACAAGGAAGAGGCAAGAAGGCTTATTATAGAGACCTATTGGGATAACCTCTATGGCATACCCCCAGCAAACGCCTGATGATATTGAGCGGAAGGTTTTACAAGCCAGAAGGAAGACCAGATATGGAAGGAAATGATTAGCCTGGTATCTAGCCAGAGAGGAAGGGTTAAGCCTATCTCCTCATACTATACGCCATATTTTGAATCGACACAGCTTTAAAGGGAAGAAGCAGCCAAGGAAAGCATTTTATCCGGCTCATTGGGTCTGGGAGGTGGATGAGCCTTTCTCTTTAGCTCAAGTAGATACTAAAGACATTCTGGATAAGGGGATCTAAGGTTACCCCGGTATCAATGGAGCTATCTAGAAGGTAAAAGTAGGCTACGCTTTTTGGCTTATAGCCATGAGCTAAGTCTGGCTAACAGACTTTGCTTTATGTTTTTGGTGATGTTATGGCTAACTAATAAGAGCTTTATATCCCGTTTCTCCTTAATATCCAGAATGGACAGGAGCTTCTTGAGAAGACAATGGGCTGGCAGTATTTCTATAACCTGGTAAGACCACATTATGGAACCGGGATGAATGGGAAGATGCCGTTTGAGAAGTTGAAGGACTTGAGCTATGATTTACTGAGGAGCTTGCCTTGTTTTCCCACTTATCTTGGATACTATCAGCACTAATTGGCTTCTGGAGACTGGTGATGATCTATTGGCCCACTACAGTAAAGGTTTTAGCTAGCTAACATCACACCGATCATTAAACCAACGCTTAACCTGCTCCCACTTACCAACAAGCCAGTGACCGCTTCTTTTCTGGTCAGTAGAGTTCTTTGACACACCGGTGCCCGTTTTCACAAACTGCCTATCACGAAGCGGCCAGGACATTGCTTTGCTAAAATCGTATCCCTCTCTTGAACAGACTTCCCTTACCATCACTACCTTACGATGTGGCACATCCAGGAAGAAATCTCCCCGATAGCCACAACCCTGACGGCATATCAGGGTTATCGTCCCGTTAAAATCAAGCTCAAAGTGTGGGTAATCCCAGCCAAGGTGCCTGTAGCCATACTTAGGTCCCCCTAGGTAACTGTATCTATAGCCCTCTGCCTTTAGGCGTAGCTTACCACAACATTTGGGGCACTCAGCCATCAGCATAACCTTCCGACCACGACCATAGCCACCCATATCATAGTCAGAAGTCCAGTCAATCCATTGCCAACGTTTCTCTATCACTATTCACCCCCAGGCAGAGCTACCGACACACCAGCTTCAATCACCTTGACCCGTTCAGCCATGGCAAGAACAAACACAAAATAAAGCCGCTTCAGTGTTTCCATCACCCCGGTAGTCTGAGCCAACCACCACTTGACATCTTCCCCTGCACACATCGGCATCAACCAACTCTTCCTCAGTTACCGTCCTTGGCACCATCACACCACGCCACTAGGACCCTATCCTAAAAATATTTGTTCTGGCTTGATTCGCACCAGATTTATACTTTTAGGATAGACTCTAAAGCCTAGCATCCCCCTAGTTAGACCCTCACCTTCATCCCGCCCACCTTTGCTAATCAGAATGATGCTCGCCCCGGGCCTGCAGGCCCGGGGCAGCTTTCTATCTCGGACTTTTCTCTCGCCAGCTTTCTTCCATTTATACTCCTTTTTCCTCCCTTTCAACGCGGCGCAGGACGCAGTATGTCCTCTGCACTCCACTCCTTGACAAGCTTCCATGCCCTACCACCCAGAAGAACAACGGCAATCATGTTAGGTAGCAACATAAGCCCGTTGAGGGTATCGGTCAACAGCCATACAAAGTCAATCACCACTACTGCACCTACCACGCAGAGAACCACAAATAGCGACCGGTAGAACAGATGGACAGCTCGCCTCTCGCCAGTGATAAAGCAAAGGCTACGCTCACCATAGTAGGACCAAGTGAGCATGGTGGAAAAGCCGAGCAGGGCCAAGGCACAGCCAATCAGAGGCGACCCCAACCCTCCCACTGTTGCCTCGAAGGCGGCTATAGTGAGTGGGGAACCGCTCAGTCGTACAGGTGCAGCAAAGTATTCCGCTGTGCCATATATCCCTGAGGTAAGGATAACCAGCGCCGTCATGGTGCAGACAACAATGGTGTCCAGGAAAACCTCAAAGATGCCCAGATAACCCTGGTGAATGGGGTTCTTAATCGTGGAGGCAGCATGGACGATAAGGGGCAGAACCAAGCCCTGCCTCGTTGGAGAAGATACCGCGGGCTACGCCAAAACGCATAGCACAAGCTACCGCATAGCCAGCGAAACCACCGACCGGTGCCGTTGGGGTGAAAGCATGAACAAAGATCGTGCCGAGAGCAGCAGGAATTTCGGGCGCCTTGATAATCAAGACAACCACTGCTACGCCAATGTAGAAAATGCACATGAACGGGACCAGTGCCGAGGCCACCCTGGCAATGATCTTGATTCCCCCGAGGATCACTAATCCAAGGAGTATAGCTATAACAATACCAGTGGCTAAGCGCGGGACACCAAAGCCGAATTCAAGTGCATAGGAAATGCTATTGGATTGCACCATAAGACCAATGCCGGGGGCAGCAAGGGCGGCAAAGAAGGCAAACATATAACCCAGCCACTTCAAGTTTAATCCCTTCGTCAGGTAGTACATGGGACCACCAGAAATGGAGCCATCGGGGTTAATTGTCCGAAAATGACGCCCCAGCATAGCCTCCACCGCTTTGGTGCACATACCCACAAGGGCGGTTATCCACATCCAAAAGACGGCTCCGGGACCACCCATGGCAAGAGCCGTGGCCACACCGGCGATGTTGCCCACGCCGACAGTTGCTGCCGTAGCCGCAAAAAGCGCCTGCCGAGGGGTTACATCACCTTTCGTCACATCTGTAACATCCGGGTCAGCCCGTCTCCTAAGCATCCTGAAAGACCTGCCAAAATTAACGAATTGGAAGCCGTGAAGCCGAAAAGTAAGGTAAAGGCCACCACCAACAATTATGATCATCCCCGGCCAGCCCCAAGCGATGGCATTTACCCCATCCAAGGCCGCCATAATTGCTTCCATAAGTCAACCTCCTTTCATATTTTCTAATTGTTACCTTTAAAGCTCTCCTCAACCTAAGTACACCTAATACATTCTCACCTCCTTCATTACTACTTTACCCCGCATGCCTTCCCCTGACCTTCTCATATACAACCCTAGCGCAAATTACATCCTGAATGGCCAGCCCAGTTGAATCGAAAATAGTTATCTCTTGATCGTTTTCACGCCCTTTCTTTATATCAGCCACGACCTCTCCCAGAGTGCCATAGATTTCCTCGACTTTCATTAGGCCCTGTGATAGTGGGACATTAACTTCACCTGAATGAGAGGCTTGCTCAATGTCATCAACGAAAACCTTCCCATTCTTTAACAACTGCCCTTCTAGTTCTTGCTTTCCCTTGGCGTCGGCACCAATGGCATTTATATGAGCCCCTCGTCTAATGTGTTGCCTGCTAACAATCGGTTTTCTTGATGGAGTAGTTGTGATGATAACATCAGCTTCTGTTGCCTCTTGAATAGTTTCCACACAACGGATGTTCATGTTTAATTTTGCCCCCATCTCTTCGGCATACTTTAGGCTCGCATCTTTATGCTGATCAAATACTTTTACATCTTCAATCCTTGGGAGCACTTCACCTATGGCCAGCAGTTGCGTTCTGGCCTGCACGCCAGCTCCTATTATTCCAACAACAGACGAGTCTCTTTTAGCCAAGTACTTAACGGCTACACCCCCGGCCGCTCCCGTCCTGATTTCCGTAATATATGTGCCGTCCATAATAGCAAGTGAGCAACCGCTGTCAGGGTCGCATAAAATAATCGTAGCCAACACAGTTGGTAGCTTGCGCCTCCAGTTGTCCGGATACACACTCACCCACTTAATCCCAGCGCTTCCATCAATATAGGCTGGCATTGCTCTAAAATCACCCTTGTGTTCTGGAAGGTCTAAATATAACTTGGGAGGCATAACAGCCTTCCCCTCAGCCTGGAGCTTAAAAGCATATTCAACTGCTTTTAGTGCTTCATCCATACTAAGCAGTTCTTGAATTTCAGACCTATCTACTTGCACAACGCCCAACTTCATTCTAATACCTTAGTTTTCCCTTGGCACAGCCTGCCTGTCACCTAGTTTCCATGTCCCTCCTCGTCAAAGTATCGAACGCCGTTAAACAAATGATACCCAACTCCTTTAAAAAGCCTTCATAGTAATAATATCACTATAATGTAATTCTTGTCAACTCTCCGATTGACTTGGGTTGCGTTCAAAAGTTGGTTATTTTTAAAAAAGATTATAGCACTACCCCCTCCTTGTCAAGTGTTTGGCGTGTGCGCCAGGAGATTATAATTTTCCGCAGAAAGTGTTAGAATAAGCATGGGTGAGACATCATGGCAGGAAAGAGCATAATGGTCCAGAACAAAGATGTGCTGAGGGAAGTTTTAAAGAGTGAGAAGGATCCGGAGGTCAAGCGAAAGCTTTCTTTTCTCAGCCTGGTCGGAGGGGGTATGAAAGTTGAAGAAGCGGTGGCTCACTTTGGAGTATGTGTTTCCACAGGCTACAACTGGATCCACTGCTGGAACTCTGAAGGTACGGAAGGGTTAAGGCCAAAGAAGATCCCAGGAAGGCCTCCGAGACTTGATGAAGAAGGGAGTTGAAGGGCGTGCTGGAGACAAAGCCTTATTGGAACCTTAAGGAAGTGAAGAAGCTCATAAAGAAGCTTTTTAGTATGGATTACTCAGATGATCAGGTAAGAAGGATATTGGTGGAGAAGCTGGGGATGAATTATGCTAAGCCATTCATCCAGATTATCAAAAAGCCCAAGGATGCCGAGGATATCTTTGTTTGGGAGGGTGGAGAAGGCGATAAATAAAGAGCGAAAGGGTATAAAGATAGCAAGATAAACTAGCTTTCTTGACGAGGCTTCATCTCAGAACAAGGCAAATACTTGAGGATGCTATCCTTTGGAAAACCTCAGATTTTTAAAAAATATGGAGCATTGGTCAAAATTCCTCCTCATGCATAAGACAGTAAGGGTTTTAGAGTCTTCAGGTTAGCAAGCATAAGCGCAAGCCCGGCCAGGATCTTCTCTCGAACAAAGAGCATCACCCGCTTTAACCCTTTGACATAGCCCGGAAACTTGCCTATTCCCATCCCCTCCTTCAAGAAGCTATTCAACCTCTCAATCCCTCCCCTCAAACTAAAGACCCTCTTCCCCTCTTCGATTTCCAGGAACTCTCCGATCCTTATCCCTTTCGGCTTCCCCCTCCTTTGATTCAGCTTTATCACGGGCATGAGCTCGAATCCCTCTGCCTCTCGCATCGCTTCAACAGAGTCATAGGCGGCATCTCCTATAAGGTATTCCACCGTTCTGACCCTCCGCAGGATGGAGAGGCTATCCTTAAACAAGGGGATGAACATCTTTATGTCATGGACGCTACCTATCGTCATCCTGAATCCTATAGGGATGCTGTTCTCCGTGGAGACGAGATGAAGATAGCCGTAAAACTTCCCCTTGCTATTATATCCCCAGGCTCCCCCTCCATCCTTCCTCGGATCGACAGGAAGGTCTGTGCTATCTATGATGATAGCTTTAGGGGAAGAAAGGAGGTGAAAGATAAGCCTCCTCATAACCCTTCTGAAGAGGGATTCCACCACCTTATCGTTTCCCGAAAGCTTTCTATCTATGGTCCTCCTCGACGGCTTTTGACCCTCAAAAGGAGGGGGAAGCGAGAGTTCCCCACCCTTGAGAGCTTTCCAAAGTTGTTTGATTTACCTGACAAAGCTTTCGCCACCATCAAGATGACGAAGAGAGCTTCGGGGTATTCCCTGCTTCTGCCTCTCCTCTTCTTCTTCGGCCTCCCCTTTTTTCCTCAATGGTTGACAAGACCACTTCGGTGAAGTATGCTATCGCTGGGTTGGTCATATCTGCACCTCCTCGTATATAGTGAACCGTTCCATCATCCTTCAGTTCCTTTGTGCTAACCAGTATAGGTGACTAAGAGAACGCTGACAATCGGCTCATGCACTTTTGCGTTCCGCCGGAACTATATCGTGATAATCCTATGTCGGCGCCAGCTCTCGGACGTGCAAGATCTCTTTACGCCCCATTGAACGTATGTCCTCTCGGTCCCCCTATATCACCTCGCTTCAAGCCATGTTCCTCAATATCACGGGCAAGTACGATGGTTTCGAGTTGATATATCATTTTTCTCACCCCTTGTTGCTATGATTATAGCATAACCTAACCCTGAAAAAGGTCAAGTCCTTTTGGCGAGGAGGTTGAAGGGAAGGTGTAAGAGTTGACTCTTACTAGCCGATGGCTATATTATAGAGTATGGTGAAGATATTACTCATCGGCAGAGCAACTATTGAGTGGGAGTGATCCGCTCATGGTAACATTGAATAATAGATGCTGCCTCAAGAATACAGCGCCCGAATAGAAAAAGCCAACGCATTCCTGAATACCGCCCAACTCGCTATGCGTAACGGCGATTACGAAAGTTGCGTCTCCCGATCCTATTATGCAGCCTATCACATGGTTGTCATTTTGCTGGCATCAAAAGCTAATATTCGGCGTAAGAGGTGGGATCATAACGAGCTGCACAGGGCTTTTGGGGAGCAGTTCTGCAAGAAGGGATGGCTCTATTTACCCGAGAGGACGGCGATTTATTTAGAACGCTTCAACTTGAGCGATTCAGCGCGGATTATGAGGTAGGGTGATTCAAAGTGGATGAACTTGACTATGACTTTTACTTTGACCGGGGTGTTGACATCATGGCGACTGTGCCTGTGAGGCAGCCGGTTTGAACCTGGAATTAGCGATTTGCTATGAGAATACTAGTCATCGGCAGTGGGGGCAGGGAACATGCTCTGGTCTGGAAGCTGGCCCAGAGTCCCAGGGTGAGAGATATCTATGCCGCACCGGGCAATGGGGGCACGGCTGAGCTAGCTCACAACCTGGATATCAGCCCTACGGATATAGAGTCGCTAATCAAGGTGGCCTGCGACAGGGGCATTGACCTTGCCGTCATCGGGCCTGAATCTCCCCTGGCTCTAGGGATTGTTGATGCTCTGGAGGGGGAGGGCACCCCCGCCTTTGGCCCGAGCAGAGAGGCGGCCCGGATCGAGTACAGCAAGGTGTTCGCCAGGGATCTGATGCGGAGATACCGTCTTCCCTGTGCCCAGGGTGCGAGCTTCGCTTGCTTTAAGGACGCCCGCGATTATGTCCAGGAGCGGGCCGCTCCCCTGGTGGTCAAGGCCGACGGACTTGCTGCCGGCAAGGGTGTCATCGTCGCCGCCTCGAAAGAGCAAGCCATTGAAGCGCTAGATGACATAATGGAAAAACGAATATTCGGCGATGCAGGAGATCAAGTCTTGATTGAGGAATGCCTGGTCGGCAGGGAGGCCAGCCTTCTGGCCTTCACCGATGGCGAAGCCGTCATCCCCATGATCCCTGCCTGCGATTACAAGCGGGCGTTTGATGACGACCAGGGCCCCAACACCGGGGGGATGGGCAGTTACAGCCCCTCGGAGTTCTTCACCCCCGAGCTCACCGAGCAGGTTATGGAAACTATCATCAAACCCGCAGTAAGAGCGATGGCACTGGAAGGGAAACCTTACAAGGGGGTGCTCTATGCCGGCCTGATGATAACTGAAGAAGGGCCGAAGGTACTGGAGTTCAACGCCCGCTTCGGCGACCCCGAAACGCAGGTGATCCTGCCGCTGCTGAGGACCGACCTGGTGGACATCATGGAGGCGGTTGTCGAGGGCACTTTGTCGCGAATCGATATCGAATGGAGCGCGGAATCTTGTGTAGGGGTGGTGATGGCCTCAGCAGGATACCCGGGCAGCTACGAGACCGGCTTTCACATCAGCGGGCTGGGCGAAGTTGATGAGGGGATTCTCATCTTTCACGCAGGGACAACAAGGGATCAAGGGACAGGTAACCTGACCACCTCCGGAGGGCGGGTGCTCACTGTTGCTGCCACCGGTAAGACGCTTGCCGATGCCAGGGCTAAGGTCTATCGCAATCTGCCGCGAATCGGTTTTGAGGGGTGTTACTACCGCAGGGATATCGCCTGTCTGCCCGCCAGGCAGGTCGCCATATAGCTACGGATCAAAAATGAAAAATCCAGTCATCGGCGTTCCCAGAGGCCTTTTCTACTACCGCTACTTCCCTTTCTGGAAGACTTTCTTCGAGGAATTGGGAGCGGAAGTGATCGTCTCTCCTCCGACCGATAAAAAGATACTGGACTACGGACTTCGCTGTTTAACGGATGAGATTTGCCTGCCGGTGAAGGCTTTCTGCGGCCAGGTAGCCTCCTTGAATGGGAAATGTGATTTTGTCTTAATTCCCTCTATCTATAGCCTGGAGAAAAACATCTACAACTGCCCGAAATTCATTGGTTTGCCGGATTTGATAAGGGCGGCGATTCCGGAAGTGCCCCCCATTCTGGATCCGGATGTTGATCTGGATAAAGGGAAGGGCAGTTTCTATCTGACCCTTTACACCCTGGGGCATCGTTTTACTTCCAACCCATTGAGAATCAAGAGGGCTATTGGCAAGGCAGCAAAATCCCAGAAAGAATTTGAGAGACCCATATATAGTCAAGAGTCGAGAGTCGAGAGCCAAGAATCCGGGGGAGGGGGACTCCAGACTCCAGACTCCAGACTCCAGATTGCCGTGGTTTCCCATCCCTACCTCATTCACGATGAATATATCAACCATCGCTTAGTTTCCCACCTCGAGAGGATGGGAGCAAAGGTTCTATTCCCCGAAATGATAGAGAACGAGAAACTCCGAGCCTCTCTTTATCGTATTACGGATCGTCCTTACTGGACTTGCGAAGACGAGATAATTGGCGCCGGCGCCTGTTTTGCTGAAAACCAGGATGTCGATGGCATAATCTCTCTCAATGCCTTTGGCTGCGGGCCCGACTCGGTGATGATAGACCTCGTCCAGAACTATGCCCGGAAATTTGGAAAACCATTTTTGCAAATCGTCCTCGATGAACATACCTCAGACACCGGTTTGCTCACCCGGCTGGAGGCCTTTCTGGATACGATTCGTCCCCGGTGGGTTCACGGTTCACGGTTGGGGAGGGGAGGAACCTTGAACCTTGAACCGCGAATAAGGACATTGGGCGTACCCTTTATTGGCGGGAGAATAGGAATATTCAAGAAACTCCTGAAGGAAAAATGCGATATTTCCTTGATTTCCCCCCCGGTAACCGCTAGAAGCATCAAACTGGGGGTCAAGCATTCTCCCGAGTGGGTTTGTTTCCCGTTTAAGGTTATGCTCGGGACCTTCATTGAATGTCTGGAACAGGGGGCGGACACCCTACTCATAACAACCAGCTTTAATGCCTGCCGGATGGGCTGCTATGCCAGGGTTCAGGAGCAAATTCTAGAAAATCTTGGCTATACCTCCAAATTCTTTAAACTCCACGGCAAAGATAAGGGACTATCCGGGGTTGCCCGAGTAATCAAGAGATTTTCAAATGATGCTCCCTGGATAACGACTATTTTCCTCTTTCGGTTTGGGGCAGCAAAACTAAGGGTTCTAGATAGAATAGAAAGAGAGGTTCAGAGGATAAGGGCCCGGGAAGATCAGAAAGGAAGGGCGGATCAAGTCTTCGAAGAGGCGATCGATGCCATTGATGAGGCGATGACCTTCAAGGCTTTAGATGAGGTTTGCCGGCAATATTTAGAGAAACTAAGAGAGATTCCACAAGGCAAGGACTTAAACCCTCTAAGGATTGGTCTTGTCGGTGAACTGTATGTTTTGATTGAGCCTTTCGCCAATATGAACCTGGAAAGAGAGCTGGGAAAGATGGGGGTGGAGGTCAGTAGAGTAAGAAGCACCTATTTCTCAGAATATACCAGATTCCTGCGTTTTGACGTTCTGAACCAGGAGAAGCGGAAGTTAAGCAAGTTTACCAGAAAATACCTTAAACGTGATGTCGGGGGGCACGCCCTGGAGTCCTTAGGAAAGAAGATCACCGGCGCTAACGAATATGATGGTCTGATTCACCTGATGCCCTTCGGCTGTCTGCCGGAGATAATCGCCCAGAATATTATGCTCAAAACGGAAGAGAAGCTTCCCGTCTTAACCATTGCCTGCGACGAGAAATTGGGGGAGGCCGGCCTGATAACCAGACTGGAGGCCTTTGTCGACCTGCTCTGGAATCGGCGCAACAACCATGAGAAAGCTCTATCTCGGCATTGACGTAGGTTCAATTTCCAGCAACCTGGTTCTAATCGATGAAGAAGACCAGGTCCTGGCATCCCTTTATCTCAGGACCGAAGGAAATCCAATTGGGGCTATTCAGCGGGGGATCGAAGAATTAGAGCGTCACGTGCCACCGGATGCCGAAATCCGGGGGGTGGGCACCACGGGCTCAGCTCGTTATCTAGCCGGGGTAATCACCGGGGCCGATCTGATAAAGAACGAAATCACCGCTCATGCCAGAGGAGCCTCTCACTTTGCTCCCGATGTTAGAACGGTGATTGAGATCGGAGGGCAGGATTCAAAGATTATCATTCTGGAAAACGGGGTAGTGGTGGATTTTGCTATGTCAACAATTTGTGCCGCCGGGACGGGAGGCTTCCTGGATGCTCAGGCATTTAGATTAGGGATTCCGGTGGAACAATTCGGAGAGCTTGCCTTGAAATCAAAAACCCCGACCAATATCGCCGGAAGGTGCACCATTTTCGCCGAGTCGGATATGATCCACAAGCAGCAAATTGGTCACTCCACGGAAGATATCGTCAAAGGGTTATGTCATGCTCTGGTCAGGAATTATTTCTCTGCTGTGGCCAAAGGGAAGAAAATCCTGCCTCCGATTGTTTTCCAGGGTGGGGTTTCGGAAAACATAGGGATGAGAAGAGCCTTTGAGGAGGCCCTGGGGGAGGAAATCATTATCCCCAGGTATAATAAAGTAATCGGAGCATTTGGGGTAGCCTTACTGGTTAAAGAGCAGTCACCGCCAAGAACGAAATTTTTCGGCTTTCAGATCTCCGATAAGGACATCCGATGTACCGCCCTCGACTGCCAGGGATGCCCTAACCTATGTGAGGTGATCGAAGCCCGGATGGACGGAAAGGTAGCTGCTCGCTGGGGCGACCGCTGCGGCAAGTGGGCAAGCTTGAGGGACGAATCATGATCGAAAGATACTCTCTGCCGGAGATGAAGCGAGTCTGGTCCGAGAAGAATAAGTTTGATAAATGGCTGCAGGTTGAGATCGCGGTATGCGAGGCCTGGGCTGAAATCGGCCGTATTCCAAAGGAAGACATTCCGAAGATAAAGAAGGCTTGCCTGGATCTTGCCCGCATGGATGAGATATTGAAAGTCACCCGTCACGATATGACCGCCTTCCTGAACGCTTTAGCCGAAACCCTTGGTGAGGAGTCTCGATTCATCCATCTCGGCCTCACGTCGTCCGATGTTATCGATACCGCCCTGGGATTGCAACTGGTGGAGGCGATTAGCATTCTGGAGAAAGGGCTTAGTGACTTGACCTCTGTCATCCGTGAGCAGGCCATAAGATACAAGCATACCATCATGATTGGCCGGACTCATGGCGTTCACGCCGAGCCCACCACATTTGGACTTAAACTCGCCCTCTGGTCCGAGGAGATGAGAAGGCATCAGGCCCGGCTAGTGGAGGCCAGGAGGAATGTCGCCGTCGGCAAGATCTCAGGCGCGGTGGGCACCCACGCCACCGTGCCCCTGGAGGTGGAGGAGATCGCCTGTGCCAGGCTGGGACTCGATGTGGACCGGGTCTCCAGCCAGATCATCCAGCGGGACCGCCACGCTCAGCTTGTAACCACCATGGCTCTGATCGCCAGTTCCCTGGAGAAGTTTGCCATCGACATTCGAGGCCTGCAGCGCACCGAAATCCTGGAGGTCGAAGAGCCCTTCGAGGACGGCCAGACCGGGTCCTCCGCCATGCCCCACAAACGAAATCCGGAGCTCTGCGAGCGCATCTGCGGCCTGGCGAGACTCATTCGGGGCCATGCCCTGACCTCCATGGAGAACATCGCCTTATGGCACGAAAGGGACATCAGTCATTCGTCCGCCGAACGCATAATCCTGCCCGATTCCTGCCTTGCTCTGGACTACAGCTTAAGCATCTTCGCCGACGTCATGAAGGGACTTCAAGTTTATCCAGAGAACATGCGCCGGAATCTGGAGATCACTCAGGGGCTTATCTTCTCGCAAAGGGTGCTTACTGCCCTGATTGAAAAGGGCCTCAGCCGGCAGGAGGCCTACCAGATAGTGCAGCGAAACGCAATGAAAGCCTGGAAGGAGAGGGCCGATTTCCTTGATCTCCTGCAAGCGGATCCAGGGGTGATGCTCTCCAAAGATGAGCTGGCGGGTATATTCGATTACAGTTTTTGCCTGAACAACATCGATGCGGTTTTCCAGAGATTGGGGCTCTCATAAGATATGGCACTCTTACTACAGACTGATCTGCCCAATCTGTTGTACCGCGGTAAGGTGCGCGACACCTATCGCCTGAGTCGGGATGAGTTCCTTCTGGTGGCCACGGACCGCGTTTCGGCCTTTGATGTCGTTCTGCCAACCGGCATTCCGGACAAGGGGCTGGTGCTCAACCAGCTCTCCGCCTTCTGGTTCGAGAGGACAAAACATCTGGTGCCCAATCACATGGTTGAGGTGGTCGGCGATGTACAACTGCTGGATTCCTACCGCAGCCTAACGGGATGCGCCGTGTTTCCCACCTATCTCAATGACCGCTCGATGATCGTGCTCAAGGCGGAGCGTATTGATGTGGAATGTGTTGT
This sequence comes from Dehalococcoidia bacterium, assembly GCA_023271515.1. Taxonomy (GTDB): domain Bacteria; phylum Chloroflexota; class Dehalococcoidia; order SZUA-161; family SpSt-899; genus BS503. The sequence continues at coordinate 16,711 of JALPXQ010000014.1, forward strand.
AAGGGGTTATCTCTCGGGCTCAGCGTGGGCGGAGTACAGAAAATATGGCACTATCTCGGGCAAGCGAATGCCGGAGGGACTACAGGAAAGCGACAAACTTCCCCAACCGCTCTTCACCCCCACCACCAAGGAGGAAGGCGGACATGACCAGCCGATCACCATCGAGCAGATGGCTGATCTGATCGGTGATGATCTCACCAGGGAGATCGTGGAAAGGAGTCTCTCAGTTTACCTCTTCGCTGAGGAGTACGCCCGGGGCAGGGGCATCATCATTGCCGATACCAAGATGGAGTTCGGCATGATCGATGGCAAGCTTCATCTTATCGATGAGCTCCTTACGCCCGACTCCAGCCGTTTCTGGGACATGGAGAAATACACCCCCGGAGGCCCCCAACCGAGCTTCGACAAGCAGCCCCTTCGAGATTGGCTTGAGGCCTGCGGCTGGAACAAAGAGCCACCGGCGCCAGAATTGCCATTGGAGATAGCGGAGCAAATGGCCGAGCGGTATCGCGAGGCATATAGACGGCTCACGGGAGAAGAGGTTGTAGGCTGAGATGAATAAGGGAATGGGGGCAAAATGTATCTAGCTAAAGTATATGTCACGCTGAAACCGACGGTGAATGATCCCCAGGGATTGACGATTAAAGGTGGGCTGCACACGTTGGGATTTAACTCGGTGGAAAGCGTCCGCGCCGGGAAGTATCTGCAGATCAAGCTTGACGGATCCGACCGCGCCGATGCTGAGGAACAGGTGCGGGAAATGTGCCAGAAGCTGCTGGCAAACCCCATCATCGAGGATTTTAGTTTTGAACTGGAGGAAATCCAGGCTTAGTGGAGAAGGGCTTTAGTGCTGGGAGTCTCCTCTCGGATCCGCCTGTCGATTCTTGTCGCCTCATCGAGTGCTCTCGCCAGGGCTTTGAACAAAGCCTCAACCTTGTGATGATCGTTTCTCCCGGCGAGTAACTTCGCGTGCAGGTTCAGTCGGCCTTCGCAGGCAAACGACTCCAGGAAGTGGCCCACCAGGCCCGTGGGCAGTTCGCCGATGTACTCCTTATCAAAGGAAACCTCCACCTCCCCGCAACCCCTCCCCGAGAGATCCACGGCCACCAGGGCCAGCGCCTCATCCATCGGCACGATAGCGTGCCCCATCCTGACGATGCCCTTCCGCTCCCCCAGAGCTTGCCTGAATGCCAGTCCCAGGGAAATCCCCACATCCTCAACCGTATGGTGTTCGTTTACCTCCAGATCGCCTTTAGCTCTGATCTTAATATCGAATCGCCCGTGTTTGGCCACCTGTGCCAGAAGATGGTCCAGCATACCGACGCCGGTATCTATCTCGAAAGCGCCGGTTCCATCAATATCAAGCTCCAAATCGATCTTGGTCTCGCTCGTCTCACGTTTGATAACTGCTACTCTCTTTGTCATCTATCCCCTCGCCGCGGATGGTGGTCACTTCTTCCTGACAGTTAATTCTAGCACAATTCAACGAATGAGCAAAGCTTATGCAAATCTCATAAAGCTCTTCATCTTCTGTTCCACGAAGGCCCTGCTCTTGAACCGTGGTGGTGTCATGTTCTGCTTCCTTAAGGAGCAGGGCAAGGCGTGCACCTACATTCTCGTCTAGCTTAATCCTCATCAGACCTTCAAAGGGATGTCCACATAGCGTTCTCTTGCCATTTCGGCAGCGAAAACCAGTGCTGCCCGTATATCGAGTACTCTCCATATCTTGATTGTCCCCTGGCGGCCGCAATAGACCACCAGGTCTAGATGCTCTGGAGATATTTCAGGAGATCGGCTTCACTCTCAGGCACACACTGCGCCCCGAATCTGCGAGCACAGTGCTGCTTGAAATCGTCCGTGGCCAGGAAGGAGACTACGGGGTATCCGACTATCTCGAAGGATGGTTCATCGGGACTGGCATCGCCGATGTAGACGGCTTTCTCCGGGGACACGCTGAGGCGGGCAAGGAGTTCTGTAAGCCAACTGGATTTACCTGTGCGAAAAGAAAGCTCGGACACCCTGGACCCATTTGTCTGCAGACCGTTGGCCTCGATGAAATCGAAGACTTCTCCGTAGCCGCCGGCGGAGAGTATCCTGGCTATGCCATAACCATATCCGACGCTCAGGATACCGGCTTGCCTCCCCCGGCGGTGCATTTCCTCAATCGGACGAAGGGTTCGCTCCTCCAGTCGCCTTGAGGCATGGGAGGCATAGAGATTTACACGTCTGGTTATTGAATCTATTTCCACCCCTTGAATGACGCGGTTACAGATCTGGTGCATCTGCTTTACGGTCTCCAGGGGATATAAGCCGGCTGATAGCTCGACCCTCCTGGACAACGCCTCCAGTTGGCGTTTAGCCCTTATCATGCGAACAAAGCGGACGGGGTGGAATGGAAGGGAATCTCTGAGCAGCCCCCTGCCGACGAACTCAACTATAGCGGTTTCGTCCCTATCTTCGATGAGGGTGCCGTTCCAATCTGAGACGATGATTTCGCATCCAGGCATAGCCTTCCCGATGCTATTAGCTTACCATGCCTTACATCTGGATTGCAATAGCGCACAGATCATCAGGGGGATTCTCTCCCTGAAACCCCTAAAAAGCGGTCATTTTTCACCGCCTCATCTCCTTAAATTAGTCGATGAGCGTGCCACTCGGCTTGAGGACTGCGCGTTAGTTATTGGGTGTGGCTGGCGCGTCACTATGACCGGGGTGGAATAGATAACATCGAGGTGATCCACCATCTCCTTTACATGCA
>JALPXQ010000140.1 GCA_023271515.1 Dehalococcoidia bacterium
CGGTGGCAAATCTAGCCCACCAGGTAGGGCGAATGAGCGATACCCTCGGATACGGGCTTGAGGACTTAGGGGAGTGGGTTCTCCCGGCGTATTTTGAAAGGGCTTATGGCATTACCGGTGTTGAAAGATGTATCCGCAGGTTTATCAAGGTAGACAGGAAAGAGGTGGAGGTAAACCTCTATGCTGAAGGAAAGCGTAATGGAGAGGCAGTTGTGCTTTTGGGCGAGTCCAAGAATCGGATTGGGCGGACGGAGGTAAAGAAGTTTGTGGCTCATTTGAGAGTGCTTGAAAGGGTTCTTGATAAGCCTGCCTTTCGCTTTCTATTTGGATTTTGGGCTCATCCGAGCGCTGAGCGGCTGGCACGAGAAAACAACATTGAGGTAATCTCCTCCTACCAATTGACAAGATGAGTGGTAACTACACAGCCCTTAATCAACATTAGGAAGAAAACCGCCGATGAACACCGATTCACGGAGATTCAAAAAATTACAGGGGCATATCTGTGTTTATCAGCGTGCATCAGCGGTTCCATTCTTAATTGCCTGAGTAGTTACTTGAGTTTTAACTCTGTAACTGGTCAGGTTGTCATCTTCACGATTGTCGGCCGGCTAGCGTGCAGGGGGATAGTGTGGGTTAAGGCTGTGTTAGCCATTAATGAAGTGGTTCTATTTATGTCAGTATCCATATACAGATACTGATAAGGGAGGCTGGAATGGCTTTGACAAAGAAGGCAATGGCCCTTCTTTGATCCCGAGCAGTATCAGGGGCTGGGTAAGGAAGCCGGACGGCGTGGCTGCTCCGTGGGGGCTTTAACTCGAGAAGCGGTGAATAAGGAGATCCCCAAAGTGGAACCGAAGGAGAAGAAGCTTGAAGCTACAAATCGTCTCGTCTTTGCGGAGGAGGAGATACCCGACTGGAAAGAGAGAAATCCTTATAGCCCAAGGGTATTTGAATGAGCTTCTTTTCATTGATACCAATGTGGTGATGGACGCCCGCGGCAAGGAGCATCCGTACAGAGCTTCCTGTGGTCGAATCATTCTTGAAATAGCTACTGGCTCTTTCCAGGAGAACCTCAGGTTAACTGATACCGAGGTCCTTCAGGAAATTCCCTACCAGTATGCACTCATCGGGAAGTGGGAAACGGGCATTTCAGTTGCCGGGATTTATTCACCCTGGGGCTGGATATCCTTCCTATCGGGTCTGGAGAGGTATTGTAGCTGAGCGTCTTGCCGCTGGCCGAGGGCGTGGACAGGATGACATTCTTTCCCAAACGGGCGGCATCTACTGCGACGGACTGATGGCTGTATAAAGGAAATAAATGAAGCACCTCCAGCCCATCCTGGAGGGCGGGTTGCAGGGGCTTTTCTAATTGCTGATGCCGAGTGGGGTGGGATATACTCCCGATGAACGATCTGATCTTGATAGAAGGGGGAGCTTCCTCAGGTGATCGAGAAAGGCCGAGGTTTCCATGGTTGGGGGTAAATAGCGACTCAGAAAGCGTGCAGGATCTCAATCTGGTAATCCAGGATCTCGGCATCCTCTCTGAGGGCTTCGATGAAGTCTATCACCTTCGACAGAAGCTCATTGGCATGGCGACCATCGTTACTCACGCAAACAACTCCCATTGTGGCCACTTGCCAGAGATCATAATCCTGAACCTCCGCAATAGCCACATTGAACTTGTTCTTCACCCGACTGGTAATCGATTTCAGAACCTTACGCTTGCCCTTGAGAGAACCATTTTCGGGCAGACGAAGCCTTACCCATAATGCTCCGATGCTCATCGTTTGTTTGTATCCTCACCCGACCCGAAGGCTGGGTGCTACCGCAAAGATTGCTACTCCAGGATCTTGCTCCAAAGCGCTCTCCTTGCCTTCTGTCGCGCCGGCAGTCTGGACAGCGGCCGGGTTCGTTGAGCAGCCCACGTGATTCGTAGAACTCCTGCTCCCCGGCCGTGAAGACAAACTGCTGACCGCAATCACGACAAACCAGGGTCTTGTCCGCAAATGCCATCGATCAACCCCCTTCAATGCCTAGCTATGCTGCTTGTAACTCCATGGCCGTCTGCAGTCCAAGACCCTCTTTGAGACCACTAGCGCCAGAGATGCAAGATCATCAGGGGGATTCTCCTCCTGAAACCCCCTTTTCCTCTCGCTTAGTCATTTTGATACATACTGCATT
>JALPXQ010000141.1 GCA_023271515.1 Dehalococcoidia bacterium
CGGAGATATGGCTTTCCTCAATTCTGCCAACAACAAGTGAGTGACTCCCTAAGTCCAGAACATGCATAACCTCGCACTCCAGATTGACAGGACATTGCTCAATAAGCGGGGTGTGACCTAGTTTGCCGTAAAACACCTTGAACCGACAGACCTCAACTTTGTCAACTCTGGAGCCGGATGTAATCCCGCAGTAATCTGCTTCTCTTACCATGTCAGCGGAGGGTATGTTAACGGAGAATGTCGAGTTTTGTTTGATACCCTTAAAGGTGTGCCGTGTACGTCGTATGGCCACAGAAATCACTGGGGGCTCGCCATTGGCAATACCACCCCAGGCAACTACCATAAAATTTGGTTTGCCATCGACGTCTGAACCAATTAAGAGTACTGGCATAGGGTAGATCAATGTTTGAGGCCCCATTGCAATCTTACTCATAGAATCTCCTCCTCAACACAAGTATGTGGTTTTTCGCATACCAGGAATGTACAGGGGAACACTGGCTCGGACACTCATGCTAAGATTGTAACCCTTCACACTGTAAATTACAATGAGATAACAACCTGACATGTTGTACAGCCGTCAACAAAACGTCCTTACCTGACGCTTCAATATGTTATAATATATCGTCCGTAGGGATAACATAAAGGGGCGAGGCCGCTCTAAAAATCTCAGGCACGACCTCTTTACAGGGGAGAATTCCCCTGATGATTTTGCTGTCAATCTGGATGATCGGTTATCGTGATCGGTATACTCATTGTTAGGCATCGCTGGCGGTTGCCATACCTGAGAGGCGCGGATGATGGCTGAGTGGTTTGAAGATGAGGCATTTTGGGAGTCCTTCTATCCCTTTCTGTTCGCTCAGGAGAGGTTCCAGATTGCGGAGGAACAGGTTGAAAAGATCCTTGAACTGGTTGATTTCAAGGGTCATGACGTATTGGACCTGTGTTGCGGGCCGGGGCGACACTCGATTGCGCTGGCCAAGAAGGGCCTTACTGTCACGGGGGTTGATCGGTCTCGCTTTCTCCTTGCCAAGGCCGAAGCACGAGCAGAAGAGCAGAATGTGGAGGTCGAGTGGGTAGAGGAAGATATGCGCTACTTCACCTGCCACGAAGCGTTCGACCTCGTCCTCAACATGTCCACTTCGTTTGGGTATTTCGATAACAAGGATGATGATCTCAAGGTCTTGCAGAATATCCACCAGAGCCTGCGTCCGGGTGGTATCTGCCTGCTTGATGTTGTTGGCAAGGAATGGCTGGCGAAGGCATTTCAGCCCACCACCGCCCAAGAGGCACCCGATGGCAGCCTTTTGGTGCAGCGCCATGAGATTTTCGATGATTGGACGCGAATTCGCAATGGGTGGATACTGGTGAAGAAGGACAAGGCCGAGTCGTTCCGATTCCATTACACAATCTATTCCGCTCAAGAGCTAAAGGATCGCCTTCGACAGGTTGGATTTCAGAGGATAAGGATGTTTGGGGATCTAGAGGGGAACGAGTATGGCCCGAACGCGAGGCGGCTAGTGGCTGTCGGCTGGAAGTAGCGAGGAGCATAGTGTCTCAAACCGATGCCTAACAACGCGCTGCAGCGGGCAGCGGGGGGCTGGCTCAAAACTGCTGCGTGTTGCCATCGGCGGTGTTCGTTAACCGAGCGAGTCTTGCCATTCATCGGCTGTCGCTGGGCTTGGCCGTTAGGCGATCAGGCGGAGCTGTCGGAACAACCATGGAATGGGTAAAGTTGTTCTACTCGAATCAGCATGAGTGGGCAGGCATCTACAATGGTGACGTCGCTGAGACCCACCGGAAGAATGCCGCCACTCTTCAGCGTTTGGCAGGAGGTAGGATTGGACGTCTTCTAGAATTAGGGGCTGGGGGTGGACAGAATGCGGCCGCACTTGCCGACTTGGGATACTCGGTCGTAGCCATCGAGCTCATGCCCTCGGGGGCAAAGAATGCCCAGAAACTGGCTTCACAGCCCCGGAAAGGGCAACTCCGGGTCATCGAAGGTGACTTCTACGAGATAGAGTTTCCGTATCCTTTTGACATTGTCTGCTATTGGGATGGATTCGGCATCGGATCAGACGAAGATCAACGACGACTCCTTAGACGAATAGCCAGTTGGCTTCGGCCCACTGGTTTTGCCCTTGTCGAAGTCTATACGCCTTGGTATTGGG
>JALPXQ010000142.1 GCA_023271515.1 Dehalococcoidia bacterium
GTTACCTACTTAAATGATTTGACACGTACAGATCCATGCGTATTCACCTCCCGCGGGGGGAAAGCACTTCCCGACTGACACGAAAGAGGGTATAATAGGTGAAAACTGGCAGGGAAAGTCAGCTTTTATCGTCACCGATGCCAATATTGTGAAGTTGGGACTCGTTGACCTGGTCAAGGGACTACTCTCCCAGGCGGGGATAGAGAGCACCATCTTTGATGGGGTAGAGCCTGATCCCTCCATTGAGACGGTGAGGAAGGGGACGGTTCTAATGAGCGAGTATGGGCCGGACTGGGTGGTGGCGGTGGGGGGAGGATCGGTGATGGACGCTGCCAAGGCAATGCGGGTGGAATATGAAAGGCCTGATATGACGATAGAGGAGGTATTCGGCTGGACCTCCGGTCTGGGGCTCGGAGCGAAGTCGCGACTTATCTGTATTCCCACAACTTCGGGCACCGGTGCCGAGGCAACCTGGGCGATAGTGCTCACCGATACCGCGGAGCGGAGGAAGCTGGGACTCGGCTGCCGCGAAACCCTCCCGGATATCGCTATCGTGGATCCCGCCTTCGCAATCGCGATGCCTCCCGGGCTTATGGCCCAGACCGGCATGGACGTGCTCACCCATGCCATCGAAGGGTTTACCAGTACCTGGAGGAACGACATCAGCAACGGCCTCTGCCTCAGAGCTATCCAGCTTGTTTTCCAATATCTGCCCCGAGCCTGCCGGGACGGGCAGGACATGGAAGCCCGGGAGAAGATGCATAATGCCGCCTGTATCGCCGGGATGGGGTTCGGCAATTCCATGGCCGCGCTGGCGCATGCCGCCGGCCACTCGCTGGGAGCCGTATTCCATGTGCCTCATGGCCGGGCGGTGGAGCTCTTCCTGCCGTACAGTATCGAGTTTATCGGGGAAGCCCATGAGGAACTCTGGGCGGAGATAGCTCACTCCATCAGGTTAGAGATGCCCAAAGGGGCGAAGGCAGGACCTGCTCTGGCCAGGGCGATAGGTGGCCTGGCCAGAGCAGTATCAAAGAACCATTGAGCATCAAGGAGATAGGCATCCCCCCGGATAGCTTCGAGAATTCCCTGGAGAAGCTGGTAGACAATGCCTTTGCCGATGCTACGCTGATTATGGCAGCCAGAGTGCCCAGCACCGAGGAAGTCGAAAAGCTTTGCCGTTATGCCTACGATGGCACGTCCATAGACTTCTAGCTGTCCACCGCCTCTAATTGGCAGCTATCTCGGCAAAGGAGGCAGGGAAGTAGCTCCCCCCGTATACATTCCTTATGCCGGCAACGAGGTCCGAGCTGGCGGCCTTCTTGGGAATAAAGCCGTATGCTCCCGCCTGCTTGGTAACCAGCATGTTCTCCTCCTCATCATATTGGCTCAAAATCAAGACCTTTGTCTCAGGGCATTCGCTGCTTATCCGTTTTGTAGCTTCCAGGCCGTTCACCCCAGGCATGACTATGTCCATCAACGCCACGTGCGGCAGAAGCCGCAGCGCCTTCTCAACAGCGTCCCGCCCGTCAACCGCTTCGCCTACCACTTCCAGACCCTTTTGCAGTGCCAGGACGGCACATATCCCCGTTCTGACCATAGTATGGTCATCTGCTACCGGTACCCTTATCAGTCTGGTCGCTTCTTCCAGCAGGCTTTGGATTCGAGGCACCAGCGAAGACGGCTCTGGTATGTCTCTATATCTGGGGTGCTGCACCACCCACTGATATATGGAGAATGCCTGCCCAGCCGGAGCTAATGTGCCCAGCACAATGAGATCGGGGTCTGCCTTCATCATCTCCTGGGCTAACGATTTGCTGGAGGTAGTCATCACCTGATAGTGTCTAGCCTCCAAAGTCATCCGGCAAGCTTCCACAAAATCAGGCTCGTCATCTACAATCAGGATTTTCTCATTTTTCCCCATCTTACTTCCCCCTATCTAGATTTGGCTCCCTCTTTGACCTCCTGTCTCCCATCTTACTATCCCTCCTACCCGGCCTGCAGCTGTCCCTCGCTGAACCGATCTCTCAAGAGAGTACACCGACCAGTTCCGCCGCCTCCAGGATATCAGGAATGTTGTGCTCCACTGGAAGTCGGACTAGCTTTGGGTAAAAATGTTACAACCCGCTTGGAGA
>JALPXQ010000143.1 GCA_023271515.1 Dehalococcoidia bacterium
GGACGAAGGGAGGTGAGCAATATGCTTGCAAATAGCGCAATTGATAGGAAGAGTATATGTCGTTACATGGGATATGGTGCTGATTGCGATCCGTCACCCCGTATCTCGTCTTTGATCGATGAGTATGCAGAAAATGCACATCATCTCATCGAGCCCTCGTATTCATATCACATCAGGGATGTCGAGCTGGCTGAGAGCTCGGCTGTTTTTGTTGAGGGTTCGATTGTGTTTCGCAGCCAGGTTATCGCCCGGCTGCTCGGTCAGTGCCATAAGGTTGCCATGTTCGTGGTGACGATTGGTGATTATCTGGAGGAGATGGTTGCCTGGTTGGCGAGGCACAATAACATAGTCCAGTCGGCTTTGCTGGATGCCATAGGGTCGGACGCTGTTGAGAGGGTGGCTGATTCTGTGCAGGGCAAGATAGAGAAATTAGCCCATGAGCAGGGCCTGGTGACAAGCCGGCGCTTTAGTCCGGGCTACTGTGACTGGGACATCAGGCAGCAGAAGGTGCTATTCCGGGCGCTGAACGCGAATTTGGCCGGGGTTCACCTGACCGACAGGTGTTTGATGATTCCTCAGAAGTCGATATCGGGAATCATCGGACTTGGACCATCCCGCAACAGCGTGGAGAAATACAATCCCTGCAAGACCTGTGACAAACTCGACTGCTGTGGTAGGAGGTAGAATCTAAGATATTATGATTCGAAAGGGACTGTCCGGGGGCAGCTTTAAGCCCCTCACAGACGAGTCAATACATAAGATACACCACACCGCTATGCGGGTGATCGAGGAGGTCGGGTTCGAGGTAAATTCAGAGTCGGCGCTGAAGCTGTTCGAGGGAGCGGGGGCCCGGGTTGACCGGGGAAAGCAACTGGCGCGTCTTCCTCGGGAGAGGGTGATGGAGCTCATTGAGACCGCCCCTTCTGAGATCAACCTCTGCGGCCGAGATGAAAAGCACGATATACTCCTCGGTGGGAAGCGAGTGTATACGGGGACAGGCGGGACCGCCCTGTATGTCTATCATCCAGATACCGGGCAAAAGCAACTAGCCACACTGAACGACTTGAAGCGCATTGCCAGACTGGTTGATGGGCTGGATAACATCCATCTGTTCATGCTGCCCACCTATCCCAGTGAACTGCCCGTGGAGCAGGTAGATGTAAACCGCTTCTTTGCTGGATTAGATAACACCACCAAGCACGTCATGGGCGGCGTTTACACCCTCGATGGGGTCAAGCAGGTGATCCGGATGGCAGAGATAGTCTCCGGCTCCAGCGAGAGTCTCCGCCGGCGTCCTCTCGTATCCATGATTGCCTGCAGTATAAGTCCCCTGAAGATGGACAAGGAATATGGTGACCTGTTGGTTACCATTGCCGGAGCCGGGATTCCTCTGGTATGCCCCGCGGAACCATTGTGCGGAGCCACTTCGCCGGTGACGCTTGCCGGGAACCTGGTGATCCAGACGGTGGACTCCCTGATGGGGGTGATGCTTACCCAGATCATTAATCCCGGGTCTCCGGTCATCTTTGGCTCAGTAGCCAGCAGCACCGATCTGCGCGACCTGAAGTATCTGGCGGGCTCAGTTGAGATGGGGTTGCTCAATGCTGCCGGGGCACAGATGGCTCATTTCTACAAGCTGCCTTTCTATGCCACGGGCGGGATGACCGACTCCAAGGTGTTGGATTCTCAAAGTGGGTATGAGTCGGCCATCTCCGGATTGCTCTGTGCTCTGGCAGGTGCTAATTTCATCCACGACGCCGCGGGACTGATGGAGTTCGCATTAACCGTGTCCTATGAGAAGTTTGTCATAGATAACGAGATACTGGGAATGGTGATGAGGGCCGTTGAGGGGATAAAGGTGAATGATGAGACCCTGGCCTTCGACCTGATCAAACAGGTCGGTCCAGGGGGCAATTTTGTCACCGCCAAGCACACCCGGCGCTTGATGCGCAGCGAGCACTATCAGCCGTCCTTGAGCGACCGGAATAGTCGCCAGGACTGGGAAGCGAAAGGGGAAAGACTCACCTGGCAGAGGGCGGCGGAAAGGGTGGAGGAGATCATGAGCAACCGTAACAGCAACCTGCCCGCCGAGATAAGACAACGAGTGCTCCTGGAGGTAGCGGGCATCGTGG
>JALPXQ010000144.1 GCA_023271515.1 Dehalococcoidia bacterium
AACTTTGGGACAAAGCCCAAAGCTGAATGTCATCGACCCAGCTCTAAGACTTTTTTCTGAAATAGCTATACCGGTTTATGTACAAAAAGAGATCTTACAAAAAGAAGATATAGCGTCAGAGAAACTGAAAGTGCTGTTAACATCAAACAGTGTTGTTGTAGTTCAAGCAAAAAATATGCGCATGGTTGAAGCCCTGTGCAGAAGATTAGGGAGAGGGGAGTCTGAGGCTATAGTTCTAGCAATGGAGCAGTCCGCTGATTTTGTTATTTTGGATGATCATGTAGCAAGAACAGAAGCCGGACGAATTGGTCTAACGGTTAAAGGAACTTTGGGAATTATAAGAAGATTGATGGACTTAGATATTGTTGTATATGAACTGGATATACTCTATCAGGATTTATCAGAAATGAAATTTAGGGTGAAAAGGGATATATTTGATGAAATCTTTAAGCCCTGTTCCTCGGTTGATGGTTGATGTTGGTTGCATTATCTTCATCGTTCCGTAACCATGAACGTAACCGTTCACGGTTGTCGGTTCTCAGTTCACAGTTTTTTCAATGAACTATGCAACGAGTGAAGCATTTTCGATATTGAAAACGGTTTACAGTTTACGGCTTACGGTTTGCAGTAAACACCTTGGACAATCAACAATCCTTCGAACCTCTTGTTTTGATGTATTCATCAACCGTGAACCGATAACTGTAAACCGTGAACGGTTACAAAAAGTTTATAGACGCGATCAATGCTGACCCTGGATTTGCCTGCTTCGGCTTGCCGGATGACATTTAATCTGCCGCGCATGATCTCTTCGATCACGATAATCGGCAGAGCCTGCTGGGAAACCGGAATCGCAGAAGCGCGTGTCACAAATGCAACGTTACCCAATAGGATTTCAGTAAGCACATCGGTATCGAAAGCGATCATGGGTTGGTCTCGGCATCACGTATTTGATAGGCATTGTCACGGATCTCGCGTAACGTTGAGTCTGTGCTATATTTACCGGCTATGTTTGAAATGCCTATGGTATCAATTTCCAACGATAGCAGCTCGCCCAATTCGATGCGCTGATGAATTTCCGCTTCAAGCGCCGAGATAGCCTGAGAACGTGTTGGTTCCACAGCGCGCACGTTCGGCGCGCCCACCAGTGATGCTACGAACTGGCCGTCATACCGTTCCAGTAAGACAGGAAAAGTCATGGATCAAACCTCCAATAGTTAATTTGATAGACTGTGTTTTTTGATCTCAATATGTTTGCTTTATCAATACCTCCCAATCATCTCGGGCTACGGGTTCCGTAGGGTCAATATACTCAATTACTTTGCCACTTCTCCCCCCGGTTTTATCCATTTTTTGAACCACCCAACAATTACCACGCGGAAACTCTCCGCTCTTATGTACTATACATCAAGCTCCAGTCCCGGTCAAGCTCTCAGAAAGCCCTGCTCCTCGGTTGATGGTTGATGGTTGATGGTTGATGACTTACGCTACTTAAAACCTAAAACCTAAAACTTAAAACCGAATGGAAATTATGATAAGATAGAACAGAGGAGAAATAGAATGGGCATGTTTAAGAAGAAGGTAAAACTCTCCAATAGCAAGAACCCGAAACAATTCTTTGAAGAAGAGTTCTGGATAGATACGGGAGCTCTCTACTCTTTCGTCCCTGAAGACTATCTTGGAAGAATAGGCATAGAGCCATTAGTGAAAAGAAATTTGATACTTGCAGATGGCCGGCAAGATACAAGACTACTTGGTTTCTGTGACTTTCAAATTGAGGGTCTCGAAGGCAGTATTCCCTGTCCGGTGATTTTTGCGCCAAAGGGTTCTCTTTTCTTGCTCGGAGCGACAGCCCTGGAGAATTTTGGAGTGGATGCGGATCCGATTCAGAAAAAGTTGAAACCAATTTTGGCAATTATAGGCGGTTTCTTAGCATCGCAATGAAATATTTAATCCAATATCAAGCCAGTCGGAAACACTTCAGCCTTCGGCCTTCAACCTAAATAGCTCGTATACATCAAGCCCCAGTCCCCGTCAAATTCTCACAAAGCCCTGTTGCTCGGTTGATGGCTAATGGTTCACGGTTCACGGTTCACGGCTGATGGTTGATGACTTACGCT
>JALPXQ010000145.1 GCA_023271515.1 Dehalococcoidia bacterium
CAAAAACCCTGAGTCGGATGAATATAGGGTAACCTTTTCCTACAAAGAAAGGGGACGCCCGGAGGTAAAATGGACCCTCCCCGTAGAGAAATTCATCGGCCTCCTCATTCAGCATATTCCTCCCCAACATTTTAGAGTAGTCCGCTACTTCGGAGTGTTAGCTACCAAGACAAAAGCCTTCTTTAAGAGGATATTGAAGAAACTCTTTCGTAGAATGAAACAGATGACCGATTTTGCCTCCTGGAGAGAACGTTTAATCTCTTTCACCGGGAAAGACCCCCTTCGCTGTCCCATCTGCCAGCAGGAAATGAAGTTAGTTGAAGTTACTTACTTCTCACGCAAATCAGGCTCTCTTGCCCTTTACCACCCATCGTAGCCACTTCTTAACCACACTTTGTCAAATTGAAGAGCCAATTGACATCCAGTGAGTCATAGCAGAGGGAAGAACTGTTTAATTCAGCTCACCAGAGGTACTCTCTTCCCCCTTCCCCTTTTTGCCGGTTTGCCTCTCATTCCTGCTTTATTTTACGCACAACTTGTCCCTCAATTCCAGTACTTCCCGCTCTTCTTCTCCCCCGCTCCCAAAAAACCATCCCATCATCTATCTTTTACACCGTTTCTCTACATCATTGAAATTCCTATGCCGTTACATAACAGCTGGTTCAATTAAACAAAAGAAAGGAGATCACCATGCCTACTACCAAGAATAACCAAATCAGCTTCAAAGGTCAACATTTCTATATCGGTATCGACGTCCACAAGAAACGCTGGGTGGTAACTATCCGTCACAATGGCCTGAGCCTCAAGACCTTCTCTACCGATCCATCACCGGAAGGGATCACGCAGCATTTGGAAAAGCACTACCCGGGAGGTATCTATCACCTCGCCTATGAAGTCGGCTTCTCTGGATTCTGGATATGCCGGAGATTCCATGAGCTTGGGTTCGATTGCATCGTCGTTAACCCTGCCGATATCCCCACCACCCACAAGGAAAAGGACCAAAAACGGGACCCGGTGGACTCCCACAAGCTGGCCCGGGAACTCGAAAAAGGAGATATTCAGTGCGTCTTTATCCCTCCGGAACAGGATCAGAATTTGCGTTCCCTCTGCCGACTCTACGGCCGCCAGGTACAAAATTCTACCCGAGTCAAAAACCGCATCAAAGGACTTCTTCATTTCAATGGGGTTGTCCTACCCGATCACACCTCCTACTGGTCGGGAAACTTCATCGCCTATCTCAAGGCTCTTCCCCTCGATAACGGCCCCGCTAGAGATTATCTCCTCTCATGTCTGGAGGAACTCAAGCAAGTCCGGCAGTCTATGGCCAGTACCTTGCAAAAACTTCGGCACTATGCTCGTCAATGCGAATGTGCCCCGATTATTCGGAATCTCATGACAGTATCCGGAATCGGCTTCAAAAGCGCCATTATCCTTTACACTGAGATCATCGATATCAATCGCTTCCGCATTTTCGACCAACTCAAGTCTTATGCCGGCCTGGTTCCCTCAACTCATTCTTCCGGGGAAACCGATAATTCCAGAGGGCTGACTCATCGAAGGAACGGATACCTGCGCTGGGTGCTCATCGAAGGGGCCTGGGTAGCTATTCGCCAGGACCCGGCGCTCCTCCAAGCCTTTAATAAACTGATAACGCGGATGACAAAACAAGATGCCATCATCCGAATAGCGGTCAAGCTCCTTAGCCGTATCCGGTATGTCTGGAAGAACGATTGTCCTTATGTCGTTGGGGTGATTGAGTAATTCAAACCAGGAATTGGTCATGAATCTTAATCTATTGCGGACCGTTGACCTGGTGTTGCGACTCCCCCTGGGAGATCGCTCGGTGGAGACTGCGGCCGCATTCAAGTCTAATCTGATTTATGTCTTGCAGCCCGCCTACTTCTGCGCCTGCGCGGTGTCTGCTTATAACAGCATGATTATGGCTTGTTCCCGGTTCCTCAATCCCAGAAAGGAGGGAGTTTGCAGTTTTGAAGGAAGATGGGCTTTGTGCTGTGGATATGCCGTCATGTGGATAACTTCCCCGGTTGCCCACATGACTGGGACTCCCCGAGTTATCCACATGACTTGGACAAGTCACCG
>JALPXQ010000146.1 GCA_023271515.1 Dehalococcoidia bacterium
AGGTTCATCCCGCCACCGGCTATTGACAATCTCTTCGTTCCGGTTTATAATTGCAATTGGTCGCAATTATTCCAATTGGTGCACTGAAGGAATAGCAATGGACGATAGAGAGAAGCTGCGGACATTAGTTGATCACTGGATCGAACACAACAGGGAACATGCTGAAGAATTCCGGGAGTGGGCCAGGAGAACAAGGGACTTCGTAGGGGAGGCGGCTGGCGATAATATATCGCAGGCAGCGGGTCGACTCGAAGAGGCGAACAAATTCCTTCTCCGGGCCGCTGAGGAATTGAAGGAAGGTCAATAGATGCATGAATGGGTACTGGCCGAAGGGGTCATCTCTACAGCCCTCGAGGTGGCGGAGAGAGAAGGTCTTAGTGAAACCACCGCCATCAAGATCAAGATGGGTGAACTACAGCAAATAGACCTGGAGATATTTGAACTGGCGTTAAGGGAAATCAGACAATCTCAGACGCCAATGGTGACCAACGCAACAGCAGAGCTGGAAAAAGAGGCGGCGGTTCTCAAATACCGGGTCTGCGAGCGGGAATGGGCTTTTGGTGATGCCCCGCTGGCTGACGAGGAGCGCGAAACCATTCATTTTGTCCCCGAGATTGCCCATACCTATATCACCTGCCCCGGGTGCAAGAGCCCCGATTTCCAATTTGTGAAGGGACGGGGGGTCTGGATAGACTCTATCGTGGGGAGATAATGGATCCGAGACCAGCAATCATTGGCGAGAGATTTAAGGACATAAAGCGATTGATTGCCGTTGCGGGGGATTGGGAAGAGCATGATCGCCTCCACCCTGGCGCTCATTCTGTCAGACCTGGGCTACCGCGTTGGTCTGCTGGACCTGGATTTCTGCGGCCCCTCCACACATGCGATCCTGGGAATAGATGGGGTCTATCCCGAAGAGGATAAGGGAATTGTCCCGCCGCAGGTACATGGCATCAAGTTTCTAACAATCGTTTACTATGCCGGTGACAATCCCTCACCGTTAAGGGGCATCGATATTTCGAATGCCATGATAGAGCTATTGGCCATTACCAGATGGGGTTCGCTGGATTTTCTCATCATCGACATGCCGCCGGGAATCGGAGATGCTACACTAGATACCGTTCGACTGATAAAAGGAGTGGAGTTTCTGGTGATAACCACCCCCCCAAAGGTGGCCATGGAGACGGTGGGGAAGACATTGAGGATACTGAAGGAAATGGGTGTCCCGATTATCGGAGTTATCGAGAATATGAAGATGGCCGAGTCCTCATATGTCAGGGAGCAAATAAGGAAGATCGATGTGCCCTTTGGGGGTGAGATAGCTTTCGATAGAGAACTTGAGGATTCGGTAGGGGATGCAGTCAGGCTGCTTGAGACCGACTTCGCACAGAATCTAAAGCAGATCGTTTTGAGCACACCTGCGTTTAAGCCTCAAGATGGGGGATAAGGAGGGAAAAATGTGTCTGGCCAGAGCATACCTCAGCGCAAACGAAGGGAGTGAGCTTCTCCTGGAGGAGGTGGCTAGCTTGAAGATCGAAGGGGAGATGCTTCATCTGCGCACCCTCTTCGGCGAGCAGAGGGAGATAGCGGCAGCTCTCAGGGAAGTTGACTTCCAGAGTTCCACTATTACCCTGGAGATGGCGGCTGGAGGCTAAGGAAATGAGCTGCTTTCGTCTCCTAAAGGAAAAGGGTTACCGGCTCACGCCGCAGCGGGCGATAATCCTGGATATACTCCACCGGGCAGAAAAGCATATCACGCCGGAGGAAATCTACGAGGAGGCGCGGGCCAAATACCCCGAGGTGAATAAGTCCACCATCTACCGCACCCTTGAACTCCTCGGAAGGCTGGGGCTGGTGGATGAGACCGACCTTGGTGGCGACAGGCTTCACTACCACCATGTGGAGAAAGGACATCACCACCACCTCATCTGTCAGAGGTGCGGCCGTGTCTTCGATGTGGATGAGGAGATACTCGATTCCCTCAGAGAGGCGCTCACTCGTGATCACAGGTTCGTCCCGGATATGAGGCATCTGGGCATTTTCGGGCACTGCTTGACATGCGAGTGATTTTTTTAAGCTATTATTGCAATC
>JALPXQ010000147.1 GCA_023271515.1 Dehalococcoidia bacterium
TGTTTCCACCTGTTATCTTGATACCATTAGCACTGATTGGCTATTGGAGACTGGTAATGATCTGTTGGTTCACTACACTCACTTGATTATTTACTCCCACTCGATCGTCGCCGGCGGCTTGGAGGAGATGTCGTAGACCACCCGGTTAACCCCCTCGACCTCATTGACTATGCGGTTGGACATGCGGGCCAGGAGATCATAAGGAAGGCGAGCCCAATCGGCAGTCATGGCATCCTCAGAGGTCACTGCCCGGATGGCAATGGTATACTTGTAGGTTCTAGAATCTCCCATGACGCCCACGCTCTTGAGGGGAGTCAGCACTGCAAAACTCTGCCAGAGTTGGCGATAGAGGTTTGCCTTCTTGATCTCATTCATCACGATCCAGTCGGCAGCGCGCAGCATCTCCAGGCGGTCCCTTGTCACCTCGCCGATGATCCGGATTGCAAGGCCGGGACCGGGGAAGGGCTGCCGCCAGACCATCTCCTCGGGAAGCCCCAGGGCCGTGCCCACTTCGCGCACCTCATCCTTGAAGAGATAGCGCAGCGGCTCGATCAACTTGAGACTCATCACCTCTGGAAGCCCACCAACATTGTGATGGGTCTTTATCGTTGCCGACTCCCGACTCACCGTGGCGGTGCTCTCTATGACATCGGGATAGAGTGTCCCTTGCGCCAGGAAATCAACCTTCCCAATCTTGTTTGCCTCTTCTTCAAAGATGGTGACGAATTCGTTCCCGATCCTGCGCCGCTTTTCTTCGGGATCGATAACTCCCTTGAGGCGCTCCAGGAATCTGTCCGTAGCATCCACATATACCACATTCATCTTGAGATTGTTGCGGAAGGTACGGAGGGTGCGTTCGATTTCCTCCCTTCGGAGGAGGCCGTTGTTGACGAAAATGCAGGTCAGTTGCTCACCGATTGCCCGATGTATCATGGTGGCAACCACGGTGGAATCGACCCCGCCGGAAAGGGCACAGATGACCTTGCCCCCACCCACCTTCCTCCTGATGCGGGCGATCTGCTGTTTAACGAAATTCCTGGACGTCCAGGTTCCTTCGAAGTCACATATCTTAAAGAGGAAGTTTCGCAGTATTTCCTTGCCCTGTGGGGTGTGAACAACCTCGGGGTGGAACTGTATCCCGATAATCTTCTGTTCATTGGCGATGGCGGCTATGGGGGAGTTCTCGGTATAGGCGATACTGGTGAAGCCCGGGGGCATCTCAATGATCTGATCTCCGTGGCTCATCCATACGGGAATCGCATCGGGTAGATTGTGAAAGAGGGGCACGTCCGCCTCGTTCTTGTAAAGCATCGCCAGTCCATACTCACGACTTTCTGCCCGGGCAACCTGCCCGCCCAGTTGATATGCCAGTGTTTGCATCCCGTAACAGATGCCCAGCACAGGAAGGCCGCTCTCATAAACATAGCTGGGAGCAAGAGGGGCACCGGGGACATAGACGCTAGCAGGTCCGCCGGAGAGGATAAAACATTTGGGCTTCAGTGCGGCCACTACCCTCCATGGGGCGTTGTGAGCGATGACCTCGGAGTAGACGCCGCACTCGCGCACACGCCGGGCGATCAGCCAGCTATACTGTGAGCCAAAGTCGATGACTACCGCTGACTCCTGGGCAGTCTTGGGTCTGGGTTCTTTCTTCGTCATGAAGGGTCCTCTTGCTATCGATTCTAGCTTATCATTATGGTATACTTGAGTCAAGTTTCCGGAGGGTCTTCCCTTGCCTCTAAGAACCCCCTCTGAAACGTTAGACGGAAAGATTCGGAGGTAGAAACGATGCAGATTGCCATCGGGAGTGATCATGCGGGATATAGCCTAAAGCAGACCATAAAGGGTTGCCTCTCCGAAATGGGGCACACGTATGAGGACTTCGGTTGCTACGACAGCGGTTCAGTGGACTACCCCGATATTGCCTTTGCGGTAGCGGACGCAGTGGCCAATGGTCGATTCAATCAGGGCATCCTGATCTGCGGGACCGGAATTGGTATGAGCATGGTGGCCAACAAGGTGCCGGGGATCAGGGCAGCAATCTGCCACGATACCTTCAGT
>JALPXQ010000148.1 GCA_023271515.1 Dehalococcoidia bacterium
TGAGAGCCAATGATAATAAGCTAACCGCGGTCCAGATAATCTGCGAGTTCGTCCACACTTACAAAAGAGTGGGCAAAAAGAAACGGAGGTAAGCCAAAATGAAACTGAAGGGAATAAGAACGATTGCCTTGCTTGTGGCCGCTGTAATTTTGGTAATAGGCTCAGTGGCTGGACTAACAGTTGTGCGCGACCGGTGTGGGAGTGACGACTTGGGATATGATGCGGGAGGAATAGCCCCTGGCCACCATTGTGGAGTCCATCACGACCCCATAGCCCGGGTGCAGGACATACCAGGGCCCGACTACGGGGCCGGAGAGGAGTATCCTGCATGCAAATGCTATTATGACATATGGAAGTGCACTACTTCCCGCTGGTGGGAGGTGCTGCCTCTCACTCCTTACCAGCGTGAGCAGGTGAGAGAGATAATGCTCCACGTCTTTGATTACCATGTTGGCCTTGAGATCAGAGGGATGAGCGCCTGTGCCTTCAGAGGGCTAGCTACTTCAATGTGCCCTACCTTATGGGAGGAGGGGCTTCGGGCCTTCTGGTATTATGCCCAGGAGAGAGGGTTGGATTTCCCACGTAGGATATTGAAGGCGGCAAGACAGCCGACCCCGCCATTTATACCTCCTCCTGATGCTTACTACTGGTGGGAATTTGTGCGCCCTGAACGGCGGGAGTCTCAAATTCGAGTAACCAAGCGGGATCTGGAGGTACGGCGTGAATATGCAATGCGTCGGTATTGGTATGAAATTCCCGAAGTTGACATCATGACCCTGACACCGGAGCAACTTCGATGTCTCTTCGACATCCCTCGACTCGAACGTCGGCCGTGGCTACTACCGCTGGAGGAGATCAGGTACACACCAGGAGCTATCGCAGTTCACGGGGAGGTACGCCAAGGCTTGACGAAGGCCGAGGTACTACAATGGATGGATGCGTTGCATAAGGTGAGGGATCTTTTATGCCTCTATATGCTTCTTGAAAATCTTCCTGAGGACATAGAGGCGCCTTATCCCCGGTACATAATTGACAGCTTCGCAACCCAAATTTATGGCACCCTAGTACTGAATTTCAACACGTGCAATCTGACCCTTGAGGAAGCGCACTCTTTGATACCAGGATTTTATGCCAAGATAGCGGCCAAGGCAGAGGAAATTGGTATCGAAGCTGTCCCCGTTGTCTTCACCTATGGACGAGTCACACTAGATTTGGCCCAAGAAGATTGGGGCACGTCGGGGTCTCCTCCCCACCCGTCCTATGACCTCAGATACCGCCCCATAATTGGCGGGATTCTGCACGAGATTACGAATGCCGAGGGCTGGGGCACTATAGGCTTTTCGGTTGCACGTCCCTGTCCCCAGCGGGGCTGGACTGTCGACTACGCCATTACTGGACACGCTGGTCCCACCCACCGCCCGACTCGCGTAGGGGCCGCTGTGTGGCAGCCGCGACGGCTCGGGGGGGGTGTCCTGTCCTGGCGACCCCCTCCCGCTTGAGGACCCTAAAGCTCTTTCGGCTGCCTCACCAAGAGCAGGATGGGTTGCAGACGCACCAAGGCGTGGCCAGGCTTTGGCCGATGTCGCGCGGGTATGTTTCTGTGATCACAATATCGCACCGCAGATTCACATAGGGCAGGGTCAAAAGAGCGACGTAACAGGCTGGATCTCTCCCAGTGTCGGCTGGGCCGTGAAGAAGTCTGGGGCTGCAAGCGGCCAGACTAGCGGAGTAGTTGTCGGCACGGTTTTTGGCTGGCGCAGCCCATCCCTTGGCTACATGGTAGGGCCGGTGATGAAGGCCACTTATTACTCGCGCGGCGGAGACAGTGGCTCCCCTGTTTATATTTGCGTAGGTGATGGCGCTGTGTGGCTGGTGGGCATCCACATTGGTCGCTACCGCGTATGGTGCCCGCAATTGGGGGAATACGAGTGGTTTGCGGTTTTCTCCCCAATATGTGCAGTCATTGACGAATTGCACTCTTGGACACCATTCACCATTTATATGCATCCGGCGGGTCCTTAGGCGAACTAAGGCTGGTGCCAGGGATAGGCGACGCGCCG
>JALPXQ010000149.1 GCA_023271515.1 Dehalococcoidia bacterium
CTGGGTTTATAGGAAGCCATATTTGTCAGAGACTACTTAAGGAGGGGGCAGAAGTTGTTGTTTTAGATGATTTCTCTACTGGAAAATTGACCAATTTAGAGCATATAAAAGAGGATTTAAAAATATTTAAAGGTAGAATAGAGAATTATAATGATGTTTCTGAAGCAATAAAAGGTTGTAACATTGTCATCCATGAAGCATTTCCTTATGGTAAATCTGGGATGGGTTTAGAAGAGCAATACATTGAAGATGGTGTAATTGGCACTTTTAATGTTTTAAAAGCCTCAGTTAAGAATGATGTAGAAAAAGTTGTAAATGCATCATCTGTAGCGGTTTATGGAATTCCAAAGTATTTGCCAATAAATGAAAAACATCCAATAAATCCATTTCTTCCCTATGGAGCCACTAAATATGTTGGAGAACTATATTGCAAAACTTTTTCAAAGTTATATGGGTTGGATACAGCCAGTTTGAGATACTTTTATGTATATGGAGCAAGATATGCACAATTTGACCATAGTGCAATGGTGAATTTTTTAAATCGTTCATTAGAGGATAAGCCCCTTTTAATATATGGAGATGGATCTCAAATTAGAGATTATACATACATAGATGATGCTGTGGAAGGGACTTTATTAGCAGCAATGAAAGAAAATACATTAGGAGCCACTTACAACATTAGCTATGGCGAGGGTGTAACAATTTCAGAGTTAGCGAAAAAAGTTGCAAAAATTGTCGATAAAGATGTCGAAATTAGATTTGCTGAAGCAAGAGAATATAGATATAGTGATGAATACTGTATAGTTCCTGTAGGGCTTACAAAAAAGTTGGATGACAAATGGGTAGATGAAAGAATTTATGTTGGGGATATATCAAAGGCTAAAAAGGAGTTAAATTATAATCCAAAAGTTAGAATAGAAGAGGGAATTAAAAGGACTGTTGAATGGCTAAAATCCTTAAAGGGTATAGAAATATGAAGAGAAAAATAGCAGTAGTTACAGGTGCGAGAGCAGAATATGGTTATCTAAAACCTTTAATGGAAAAAATCGAAGATCATACAGAATTAGAGTTATCATTATATGTTACTGGAATGCATCTTTTAAAAGAATATGGAAATGCCATTCAAGAAATTGAAAGGGATGGGTTCAAAATAGCAAAAACTATTGATATGGATGTTAAAGTAAATAATACCAACTTTGATATGGCATTGTCTATAGGTAAGGGTATTACTGGATTTGCAAATGCATTCAAGGAAGACAATCCAGATATAGTTGTTGTCTTTGCTGATAGAATTGAGCCTTTTGCAGCTGCAACTGCTGCAACATTAATGAATATCCCAGTTGCTCATATAGAAGGAGGAGATGTGGGGTTGGGTGATATTGATGACAATTTAAGGCATGCTATCACGAAATTAGCACACTTACATTTTACTTCAAGTAATCAAAGCAAAGAAAGAGTTTTGAGACTTGGTGAAGAAGAGTGGAGAGTCTTTCAAGTTGGAGCATTATCATTAGATACAATATTAAATGAAAAGGTATTATCTAAAGATAATTTGTGTAAAAAATACAATATTCCTGATAAACCGTTAATCCTTATATCTTACCACCCTGTTACAACTGAGTGGCGAGAGGCAGAGAGGCAGATGAAATTGGTTGTGGAATCTGCGGTTGCGGTAGCAAATGAAGAAGATAAGGAAGTTGTAATTATATATCCCAATGCTTATCCAGGAGGATTTCAGATTATACATGCTATTAAAAGTTCCATGCAGAAAAGCAAAAACATTCATGTTTTTGAAAATCTTCCTCATCTTGATTACATTTCTTTAATGGCTATTTCATCCGTATTTGTTGGGAATTCAAGCAGTGGAATTATGGAATCCCCCTCTATAGGAAATCCATATGTGTGTATTGGAACCAGACAGCAAGGAAGAGAAAGGGCAAAAAACGTGATAGATGTTGGTTACAGAAAGGATGAGATTATATCAGGAATTAAAAGAGCTCTGTTTGATAAAGAATTTTTAGACGCAGTAAAAAAATGTGAAAGTCCGTATGGAGA
>JALPXQ010000015.1 GCA_023271515.1 Dehalococcoidia bacterium
CTTGCACTGCTACGGGGTTTTGCACCATAATCAAGCTAGGGATTCATATCTCTCGAAACAATGAATGCATCCAATCATGCAGATCTCACCGTCTCCCGAACTCTCTTTCCAACTGGGAAGCGCTGAGATGAATCATGGTTGGCCTTCCATGCGGACAGGTGCGGGGAGACTGCGTCTGTTCCAGTTGATGCACCAGCTCCTCCATCTCCTGAAGGCTCAGAGACTGCCCTGCTGGAATCGCGCCGTGGCAGGCTAAGGAAACAGCGATGCTCTCCTGCCATTCGCTTTCTTGCAGCCCTCCCAGCGAATCGAGTATCTCCGCAAGCACCCTGGTTATGTCCGGCTTCCGGAGCATAGCCGGCACCGAACGCAGCAGATATGTTCGTTCCCCGAATTGCTCCAGATGGAAGCCACTTTCATAGAAAACCTCTCGCTGAGATTGGAGAAGCTCCTGCTGCTGGGTCGTGACCTCAATCGCCACTGGCTCGAGCAATCCCTGAACCTCTATCGCCCGACTTGCCTGTTGCTCTCGCGCTCTCTCAAGAAGGACCCTCTCATGTGCTGCGTGCTGGTCAATGAGATACATGCCATCGGGCCCTCGACACCCTCACTTGCCCCCAGCTCCAGCATCCCTTGCGCCGTCTCCAGCCCATAAACCTCGCTGAGGACGTCGCGCAGGCTGCCGTTGCCTGGCGAACGAAAACTGGTTCGCCCATTGATGATGAGATGGAATTCCACTTCCGGGAAAGCCAGGCCGTATTGGGTCACCAGATGACTGATGTGGCCATTCTCCGTGGAGGGTAATTTCAGAAACTTGTCCATTCTCCAGCTTGACAACTGTACCGACAACATCATCCCGATACCGGGTGACCATCGACGATGACATCTATCCCACCACCGCCGGCCTCCACGGTAATCTGGGTGGCCCCGGCATCCAGTGAGTTTTCGACTAATTCCTTAACCACTGAGGCCGGCCTTTCGACTATCTCGCCGGCAGCGATCTTGGAGATGACATCGGGGGAGAGAACTTTGATCGACATTATCCTACCTGCAAGACTATTGTAGCAGATTGCGCTGCCGCTGAGCAAAGCGAGCCGTACCCTTGACAGCCCCAGGGCGAGGGGTATAATCTTTACACAGGTCGAGGGACTCACCCGAATTTCTTCATCGGAGGCGACGGTGGCAAAGAGTCAGGTTTACTTCATTGGGCCGCGGACAGGCACGGGTCGGGACATGTTTGTCAAGCTGGAAAAGCTCCTTGACCGGGCAGGATTGCCCAATTTCATTCAGCAGAACGAACTGGTGGCCATCAAGCTGCACTTTGGGGAGGTGGGAACCACTGCCTATATTCACCCGAGCTATGTGGGCTTCCTGGTGGGGCAGGTCAAGAGTAGAAAGGGGCTCCCTTTTCTTACCGATACCAATGTCCTCTACCGGAGTGCGCGGAGCAATTCCGTTGACCATTTGCGCACTGCTTTTGCCCATGGCTTTTCGCCACTGGTCACTGGTGCACCGGTGATCATATCGGGTGGGCTGAAGGGACAGACCTCCATCGAAGTCGAGATAGGAAAGAAGCATTTTCGCACGGTAAAACTCGCTTCCGAGATCGCGGATTTCGATAAACTGATTTGCCTTACCCATTTCACCGGCCATCTGGGGACCGGCCTCGGTGGAGCGATCAAGAACCTGGGCATGGGGCTGTCTGCCAAGTCAGGCAAGCTGGCTATGCACTCCACTGCCATTCCATTCATGGATCATAAGAAGTGCACCGGATGCGAAATCTGCCTGAAGCACTGTCCGGCGGACGCCATCGGGATGAAAGAAAAACTTGCGGTTATTGATCCGGTTCTCTGCATCGGCTGTGGTGAGTGCATGGTTGTCTGTCCCATCGGAGCGGTTGATATCCAGTGGAACGAATCGACCCAGAACCTTCAGGAGAAGGTTTGCGAGCACGCCTACGGGGTGGTGAAGAGGAAACAGCCGATACTTTTTCTCACTTTCCTGATGAACATCACTCCGGGATGCGACTGCATGGGTTTCTCGGATGCCCACGTAGTGGCCGATATCGGGATCCTGGCCTCTTACGACCCGGTGGCTATCGATCAGGCAGCGGTCGATCTGGTGAACCAGCAGCAGGGCCTTCCCGGGACCAGGCTCAAGAAGAACCTGGGGCAGGGGGAAGATAAGCTCCGGGCGCTTTATCCCAACATTGACTGGACGGTGCAACTGCGATATGGGGAGGAGATAGGTCTGGGCTCGCGGGATTATGAGCTCGTATCCGTTGACTCATAACCATCCCTCCATCACGGAAGAATAGGGTGCCGCAGATTCACTTCCATCGTGAGGCCTCGTCGCTGGAAGAGGCCATCTGGAGTGCAATGGCGGATGTCAGAGCGGCAGGCCTTCACACAGCGCGCGTGGAGATAGAAGCTGAGGCCGTAGCGCAACCGGCATGATGCTAAGGTGCTCGATGTAGTACTCTAGCGGACGAGGTAAAAACAAGAAAATCATCTTACCCCTATGAAAGCTTACAGAATAATCTATTTCGGACAGCCATAAGAGGAAAAGGCCCGGATTAAGGCTATCAATTAAGGAAGATAGTATATCCAGAGCGATTCTCGAAGAGGGGGAATTTTCATGTGATGAAAACCTTCTGAGAACAGAATAGAAGTGAAATGATCGAAAAGGAATTCTTCAAGGCAGTATCTAATGCCGAGGAAGATGTTATCCAAATATTCAAAGGTATCAGAATTTCATTACGCTTGACGCTATTTACGAGATGGTATCCGTTCTCACGTGAGTGCCTGTGTCCGGCGCAGCTCCATAATCTCATCCCGCAGGAGCGCCGCCTTCTCAAATTCCAGATTCTTGGCGGCGGACTTCATCTGCGATTCCAGGCTCTTAATCAGCCTGGCGATTTCGTCCCTGGAGATGGGAGTGGCGGTGACATATTGCGCCCGCGGCTCAGCTACTGCCCGGAATTGATCGGTGATGTCCTTGATTGCTTTCTTGATCCCCGCCGGGGTGATGCCATGCTCCTTATTATAAGCCTCCTGAATCATTCGCCGGCGATTGGTTTCGTCGATCGCCCGGCGCATTGAGTCGGTCATCACATCGGCATACATCGTTACGTGTCCTTCAACATGGCGCGCCGCACGCCCCATGGTCTGAATGAGCGCGGTGTCGGAACGCAGGAATCCCTCCTTGTCGGCGTCGAGGATGGCAACAAGGCTTACCTCAGGGAGGTCAAGTCCCTCTCTGAGGAGATTGATCCCCACAACCACATCGTAGACACCGAAGCGCAGGTCCCGGAGAATCTCCACCCTTTCCAGGGTGTCGATCTCTGAATGAAGATAATGGGTCTTGATGTTCATCTCCCGGAGGTAATCGGCCAGCTCCTCCGCCATGCGCTTGGTGAGTGTGGTCACCAGAACCCGTTCCCCGCAGTCTACCCGCCTCCTGATCTGCTCCATAAGGTCATCGATCTGCCCCTTGGTGGGTCTGATCTCCACCGTCGGATCGAGCAGCCCCGTGGGACGGATGACCTGCTCCACCACCTGCCGGCTGTGCTGGTAT
Organism: Dehalococcoidia bacterium; assembly: GCA_023271515.1. GTDB lineage: Bacteria > Chloroflexota > Dehalococcoidia > SZUA-161 > SpSt-899 > BS503. The sequence goes on from JALPXQ010000015.1 coordinate 3,577, forward strand.
TCGTAGGGGCCGGGGGTTGCCGAGGTATAGATCGCCTGGTTGATGTGGCTCTCGAACTCAGCGAAGTTCAACGGCCGGTTGTCCAGGGCCGAGGGGAGGCGAAAGCCGTGTTCTACCAGCACCTCTTTTCGCGATCGGTCGCCGTGATACATGCCTCGAACCTGGGGAATGGTCATGTGTGACTCGTCAACGATGAGCAGGAAGTCATCGGGGAAGTAATCCAGAAGCGTCCATGGGGGGCTCCCCGGTGGACGCTGGGTGAGATGGCGCGAGTAGTTCTCCACGCCGGTGCAGTAGCCTGTTTCCCGCAGCATCTCGAGATCATAGTTGGTGCGAGCCTCCAGCCGTTGCGCCTCCAGCAGCTTCCCCTGCGACTTGAGCTCCGCCACCCGGTGCTCCATCTCCTCCTGTATAGTAGCGATGGCGGCCATCAGCTTCTCGCGGGTGGTGACGAAGTGCTTGGCAGGGTAAATCTCGACCTCATTTCGTTCCACCAGCAGCTCGCCTGTCAGGGGGTCGATCTCGGTAATGCGCTCGATCTCGTCGCCCCAGAACCCCACCCTGATTGCCAGGTCCTCGTAGGCCGGTTGAATCTCCAGGGTGTCACCCCGGATGCGGAACCGGCCGCGGGTGAAATCAACATCGTTTCTCTCGTATTGCATCTCCACCAGTCGCCGGGTAATCCGGTCCCGGTTTGTTCTTTCACCCTTCTTAAGGTGGACCACGAAGCTGTAGTACTCCTCGGGGGCGCCCAGCCCGTAGATGCAGGATACCGAGGCGGTGATGATCACATCGGGCCGACTGAGGAGGGAGCGGGTAGCCGAGTGACGCAGCTTATCGATCTCTTCGTTGATGTCGGTTTCCTTTTCGATGTAGGTATCGGTGTGCGGGATATAGGCCTCAGGCTGGTAGTAATCGTAGTAGCTGACGAAGTATTCTACGGCGTTGTGGGGAAAGAACTCGCGGAACTCGGTGCAGAGCTGCGCCGCCAGGGTCTTGTTGTGCGAGAGAACCAGGGTTGGTTTCTGGACCTGGGCGATGATATTGGCGATGGTGAAGGTCTTGCCCGATCCGGTTACGCCGAGCAGGACTTGATGCTTGTATCCGTCCCTGAGCCCGGCGACGAGCTTCTCGATGGCCTGGGGCTGGTCGCCCGCGGGGTGGAAGTCGGCGGCGAGTTTGAATTGATACATTAATCCACCTCTTCCGCAATCCCGATTCTCTCCACGGTGAGAGGGACGTAGTTCACCTTCCCCTGCTCGATGAGTTCCTTGAGCTTCTTTTCGTCCTCCGTGAGGCGGAAGCGGCCCGTCTTAACCTCGATGAAGTCTACCCCCTCATCGTATTTGATCCCCACGAAATCTATCGGGTCGCCGAGGTAGAAGAGCCGGTCATACTGGGTCAGTTCGAAGGTGGCCATGAGTTCGTTCAGCTTTCCGGTCCGTTTGCTGAGGCTCCTGGTTATGGAAAGCAGAAGCTGATTGGGCAGGCTACGAAGAGTGCTCTGCACCTCTCTCACCGAGGCTTCCGAAGCAAGGGCAAAGCGAAGCTTCTGCTCCAGCTCCTGTATCTGGGGAAGCTCGATCTTCCTCGGTCGCAGAAGCATGACGAGAACGATCACGAGCAGAATCACCACCAGACAGATTAGAGCTATAGCCAGTATCTCCATGTGGTTTCCTCCTGGATAAGCATTCAGCCATGTCAGTGCCAGTGAAACAGGTCATTCTCAGACAATGGTGAGATTCCCTCAACTTCTATGATACAATGTGCAGTCAAGAGAGGCAATCGTCGTGCCAGGCAAACTCAACCCGGACACAGCTTTACAAATTCAACCGCCTGAGCTATACTAGAATTGCTCGGAGGGAAGCTGCGGCATGCTGAGGACGATTGCTGAGATCAATGAGAAGATTCGCAGAGGACAAGCTGTGGTGGTGACTGCGGAGGAGATTATCGGCATCGCCGATGAGAAGGGTGTGGAGAGGGCCGCCCGGGAGATCGACGTAGTGACCACCGGGACCTTCGCCCCGATGTGTTCCTCCGGGACTTATCTGAACTTAGGACATACGGCGCCGCGGATGAAGATCGGCGGAGGCAGGGCTTGCCTTAATGATGTCCCCGTCTACACTGGATTCGCCGCTGTGGACGTTTTTCTGGGAGCAAGTGCGATCCCCGATGACGATCCCCGGAATAAGATCCATCCCGGTAATTTCGACTATGGCGGCGGCCACGTGATCGAGGATTTGGTATCCGGAAAAGATGTGAGGTTGGTGGCCACGGGGTACGGGACTGATTGCTACCCGAGAAAGAAGATCGAAACGTGGATCAGGCTGGAGGATATGAATGAGGCCACACTCTTCAATATTCGCAATGCCTATCAGAATTACAATGTCGGGGTCAATCTCTCCGACAGGACTATTTACACCTATATGGGGGTGCTGAAGCCGGATCTGGGCAACGCCAACTACTCTACCGCGGGGCAGTTGTCACCGCTGCTTAATGATCCCTATTATAAGACCATTGGCATCGGGACGAAGATATTTCTGGGGGGCGGGATCGGTTATGTGGCCTGGCACGGCACACAACATCATCCGGATGTCTGCCGAGGTGACAATGGTGTGCCGAAGAGAGGAGCCGGCACGCTGGCGGTGATCGGCGATCTGAAGCAGATGAAGGCGGGGTGGCTGAGGGGCGTTAGCTTCCTTGGCTATGGGGTGAGCCTGGCTGTTGGCATAGGAATACCCATACCCATACTCTCCGAGGAGATACTTCATTACACCGCTGTTAAGGACGAGGAGATATTTGCTCCGGTACTGGATTACTCGGAGGCTTACCCTCAGCGCAAGCCGGATATCCTGGGAGAGGTGAGCTACGCTCAACTGAAGAGCGGCAAGATTGAGGTCTTGGGGAAGGACGTCCCTACCGCTTCATTGTCAGGTTATTACAAGGCACTTGAGATAGCCAATATCCTCAAGGAATGGATCGGGCGAGGCGAGTTCCTCTTGACCGAACCGGTGGCCCCACTGCCGGGTGTGGAGGCAGGAATAGAATTCAAGCCGCTCAGGGAAAGGCCGATAGAATAAAAAGGAGGAAAAATCATGCGAGAGAAAGTTGAAGCTGCCCTCGATCTGGTAAGGCCGGCGCTGCATGCGGATGGCGGAAATGTGGAATTGGTGGATGTCGATGGTGATGTGGTGCGAGTGAAACTTGTCGGTGCGTGCGGAGGCTGTCCCATGTCAACGATGACCTTGAAAATGGGCATCGAGCGAGTGCTCAAAGAGCAGGTGCCGGAGATCAAAGAAGTAGTTGCCGTCTAACATAAGAGTGGACAGATATCCCAGCGGGAGGCTGGAATGCGGGGATGGTATGTTATCTGCGGTTCATGTGGCAGAAAGGTAGAGCATTATCACAGTGAACCCCCTTGCGAGGTGCTCAGAGGGTGGCTTACGGTCTCCTACTGGAAAGGACTCGAATCTGTTGACCACTATAGCTTCTGTTCCCTCAGTTGCCTTCAGGAGTGGGTGGAAAGTCACGTCCCTAAGATCCCCGAGGTGTTCCTGAAATCCTTCAGTGAAGAAGAGGATAGGACATGAGAGAGGATATTGCGGTGTCAAGAGTTCTCCACTTCCCAGGTAGACTAGTCTGGTTTCTTTTGACCTCACCGTCGAATTTGTATATCTAGGCTTGTCCCTTGAACCGCTCCCGATCCAGGAAGATGCCTCCCAGGGAAATGTCGCAGGCTGCCGAGGCGGTTTCCGTTGGCTCTATGGCTGTGGTAGCCGGTGCCATAGCTGAATGCGGTTGAGAATGGAGGCAACTGACATCGCCAGGGGAATCGAGTTTGCTCAAAGGGTCGATGGATTAAGGGGAGTGGTCATCATCAAGTATGATAAAATGGGGAGAGGAATATGTTTGCGGTGATTCTCTGCACTAGCCCTCGCCAGGAGGCCGGAAGGATAGCAAGGGCCTTGGTGGAGGAAAAGCTCGTTGCCTGCGTGAATGTGGGCGAGGTTAATTCTTACTTCAGGTGGGAAGGAGAGGTGCAGGAGGAGGGGGAAGCTCTGTTGATAATGAAGACCAAGGCCGGGAAGGTGAAGGAGATCATAGGGCGTATTCGGGAATTGCACAGCTATGAGGTGCCGGAGATCATCGCGCTCCCGATTATCGATGGCCATGAAGGGTACCTGAATTGGGTGAGGGAATCGGTTGAATAAAGAGTTTTCGGGGTACAATCTAAGAATAGGGATCATCGGCGGTGGCCAGCTGGGTAAGATGATGACCCAGGAAGCAAAGAAGATGGGGTTCTATGTTACCATACTGGACCCCACGCCAAATTCACCAGCGAGTCAACTGGCAGATAGGCAACTCGTCGGCGATTTTCATGACCGAAATAAGATAAAAGAGCTTGTCACCAGGAGCGACGTAACCACCTACGACATCGAAGACATTGAGGTAGGTGCCCTGAAAGAGCTCGTCGAGGCGGGACATCTAATCCATCCTTCTCCACAGATTTTGGAGATCATCCAGGACAAGTGGAAGCAAAAAGAGGCACTGGCCCGTAGCGGCATCCCTATCCCGAGGTACAGGAAGGTCAAGGAAGGTGGCCTTGCTGCTGCTATTGAGGAATTCGGGTTTCCGGTGGTGCAGAAGGCCTGCCGGGGAGGCTACGATGGGAGAGGGGTATTTGTGATTCGCAAAAGAGATGATATCGGAAGGGCACTCAAGGGGGAGTCCTTCCTTGAGGAATTTGTGGAGATCGAAAAGGAACTTGCGGTGATGGTGGCAAGGAACACTGCCAGAGAGATCAAATGCCACCCCGTAGTGGAGATGGTATTCGATGAGGCAGCCAACATCTGCGATTATGTTCTTGCTCCCGCCATGGTGGAGCAAAAAATCCAGGATGAGTCAAGGCAAATAGCCGTCGCCGTGGTGGAGTCACTTGGTGGGGCAGGGATATTTGGGATAGAGATGTTCTTGGACAAGGCGGGGAATGTTCTGGTGAACGAGATCGCCCCCCGGCCTCATAATTCGGGGCACTATACCATAGAGGCCTGTGTGACCTCTCAATTCGAGCAGCACATCCGGGCCATTATGGGGCTCCCGCTGGGTTCAACCGAACTGCTCACTCCGGCGGTGATGATCAACATCCTGGGTGGGGAAGGGTATGAGGGACCGGCAATGTTGCAGGGGATTCGTGAGACTTTGCAGATACCCGGAGCAGCTTTACACCTGTACGGAAAGAGGATTACCAGGCCATTTCGCAAGATGGGGCATGTGACAGTAGTGGATAAGGACATAGAGAACGCTTTGGAGAAAGCCCAGAGGATAAAGACAGTTCTGCGAGTGGTTTCAGAGGAGGCATAAATGGAGGCAAGGGTGGGAATTATCATGGGGAGCGAGTCCGATCTCCCGGTGATGGAAGAGGCGGCGAAACTGCTGGAGGAGTTCGGGATTGGCCACGAAGTTACCGTTGTCTCCGCCCACCGGACGCCGGAGAGGATGTTTCAATATGCTCGCCAGGCGGAGGGAAGGGGGATTGAGGTGATAATCGCCGCAGCCGGCGGAGCCGCTCATCTCCCTGGCATGGTGGCCTCGTTAAGCCCGCTTCCGGTAATCGGCGTGCCGATCGAGACTACCCCCTTGAAAGGGGTTGACTCCCTTTATTCCATTGTCCAGATGCCGGCGGGGGTACCTGTAGCCACCGTGGGGATAAACAACGCTCGGAACGCCGCAATCCTGGCGACGCAGATTCTGGGGGTGAAGTATCCGGAGATGAGGGAGAAGGTCAAGGAATACAAGGGAAAATTGCAGGAAAAGGTCGAGGAGATGGTGCGCAGGGTTGAGCTGCGGCAAACACTTAAGTGAGGGGAGCATGAACGAGAATCCGAGTAGTATCCCGGTCAACAAAGCCATAGAGGAGTTTCTGGGGAGTGCCTCGGGTGAGGTGAGGGCGGACCTGGTGCGTTTTAGTATGAAGTGCGGGAGTCGCCCCTTCTTTACCTTAACCACCGAGGAGATAAGGGATTTTGTGAAGGGGGCAAAGAAGGCCGCCGATCGTAAGAAGCGCCTTGAGGCGCTGGATGGATTCTTCAATTTTTCCAAAGAGAGGGGATGGCTCATTGTGAGCCCTATCGCCGACCTTGTCAAAACGAAGGAAAAGAAGAGGCCGCGGGCAAAATCAGTATCTTTCTCCTCGCGTCCTATCTGGCTTTCCGCCGAAGGTCGCCGGAAACTTGAAATTGAAATGGACGGACTCTTCGAGGAGAGAGAGAAAGCCATTGCAGAGGTAAAGAGAACCAGGGAGGACGGGGATCTCCGGGAGAACGCCCCATACCACGCTGCCAGGGAAAGGCTCGCCTGGCTGGAATCCCGGGAGAGGGAAATCAGAGCCATTCTTGCCCATGCCCGTGTTTCGGATTAAACCTAAACTACTGCCATGGCCAGAATCTTAGATGGGTATCGAACGGAGGCGATAAGGGAAGCGGCTTCCATTATTCAAAATGGAGGGGTGGTGGCTTTCCAGACGGAGACCGTCCACGGGCTGGGGGCGGATGCCTTCAACCCTGAGGCCGTCGCCCGCATCTTCGAGCTTAAGAACAGACCCCGTTTTGATCCCCTCATCGTGCATATCACTGAGCTTTCCGATGTGGAGAAGATTTGGCTTAAGGCGGATGATCGGGCAAAGAAGCTGATGGAGCGATTTTGGCCGGGGCCTTTGACCATCGTGCTTCCGAAGAGGCCGGAGGTGCCGGATATTGTGACGGCGGGACTTCCCACAGTGGCGGTGCGTTTACCCTCTCATCCGGTAGCCTTAAGCCTTATCCGGGAAGCCCGGACGCCCATCGCCGCCCCCAGCGCCAATCCCTTCGGTTATCTCAGCCCGACCACGGCGGAACACGTTCAAGATCAGCTCGGCGACAGAATCGAAATCATACTCGATGGAGGGAGATGCCCTGTGGGAATAGAATCCACTATCATCGCCCTCTACCAAGAGGAACCCCTTCTTCTCCGCCCCGGCGGGACGCCTCTTGAGGAGATAGAAAGGGTCATCGGGCGGGTGAAGATCGCCCCTCCCGACCCCGGGCGTCCGCGCTCTCCGGGACAACTGCCGCATCACTATTCCCCCAGAACCCCTCTCAAGATGCTAACTGATGAGGACATTGATGGCCGGCAGGGAATGAGGATTGGTCTTCTGGCATTCCAACGCCCCTGGGAGGGGGATTTTGCTGCAGTTGAAGTCCTCTCCCCCTCGGGGGATCTCCGGGCGGCAGCGGCGAACCTGTTTGCGGCGCTTCACCGGCTTGATTCCGCCGGACTTGATCTTATCCTCGCTGAACGGGTGCCTGAGGAAGGTCTTGGCCGGGCAATCATGGATCGACTGCGCCGGGCAAGTAGTGAGGAGGCATAGTGTATAAAGTCGAGCTGATAACCATTGCAGAAAGGGACTCCATAGTCAGCCAATACGAAAGCCTGATTATCTGGCAGAGGAAGGCTAACATCAACGGAACGTGCCTAAAATTCTTCACCAACAATAAGCTGTTCAAAGAGATGTGGGAGGATAATTTCTGGTTTATGAGCGACGACGTTCGTCCCCACGGAAGGCTCTTCGCCCTGGAGGCAAGGGGAGAATTCAGAGTCTGTTATGAGCCGATATCAAAAACGGTGATTATCCTCGATTGCGATTACTATGGCTGGATAAAGTCGATCGCCCTTGCCCTGGCGGCCGATTTCTTCGAGGATTACCACTCGGCCCAGAGGAGGTTTTCTGTCCACGGGGCGGCCATAGACTTCGGTGGACTGGGACTGACCATCATCAGTCCATCGGGGACTGGGAAAACCACCCTTGCCCTCGGTCTGCTCCTCTTCGAAACGGGAAGCCGGCTGGTTTCTGAGGACTGGTTTTTCGTCCTCCCATCGAAGAGGTATTTCGTTGCCTGCGCCTCGGAGAAGGAGATTTACGTCAGGGGCGAAATAGGGGATGTCTGGCCACAGTACCGGGAGATGGTTAGGGAGGGCGTGTTCGACCCAAAGGGAAGGGCGATCACCGATCTGACGCGGGCGATCGGAGTGGGCCGGACGATTCAGCAGACAACGATTAGAAATGCCGTGCTGCTTAAGCGGGATTTTCAGGATAAGGAAACGCTGAGGAAGATTACCCTTCAGGAAGCAATGGCATTCATGAAATCCAACGATTTCTGTAACCCCCATCAACTGATCAGAACGGAAGCTAAGTACAGAATAAGGACGGAATTCTTCGAGAGATACTTCGTAAGCATGGACAATATCTACATCGTGAACACCATTCTCAAGCCGGAGGAGACTCTAAACGAGTTAAGAGGATTGATATCAAGCTGCTACGGAGGGCTATTTAGATGAAGGCTGTACTGGTATTAGAAGATGGGACGGTGGTTGAGGGGAGGGGATTTGGAGCCGAGGGCAAAGCCAGGGGCGAGATCGTCTTTGCCACGGGGATGAGCGGTTACGTCGAATCCTTAACCGATCCCTCCTATGCCGGCCAGACCCTGATGTTCACCTATCCCTTGCTAGGGAATTATGGGGTTACGGAGGAGGATTACGAGTCCGATGGAATAAAGGTGGAAGGGGTTGTGGTAAGGGAGGTCTGCGACCGGCCAAGCAACTGGAGATCCCGGAAGAGTCTGGGTGAGTTTGTGCTTGAATTCAAAATCCCGGGCATTTATGGAGTGGATACCAGATATCTCACCAGGAAGATCAGGGCATCGGGCACGATGAAGAGCGTGCTCCAGACTTACGCCGATAAGGTAGACCTGGAGGCTTTGAAAAGGGAAGCCAGGGAACAAAAAAGCATCTCCGAATTGAATCTCGTGGAAAGGGTCAGCGCCAATAAGGTTGAGAGAGTAGAATCGGGCAGCGGAAATTATGAAGTGGCGCTGATAGATTGCGGTGCCAAGAGGAGCATTATTGACAATCTATTGAAGTGGGGAGCAAATGTCACGCTTCTTCCCTTCAACACTTCGGCGGAGGACATTCTAAGCTACCATCCCGATGCGGTCTTGATTTCCAATGGCCCGGGCGATCCGGCGGTGGTAAAGGAGACCATCGCCGAAGCACGTAAGCTCATAGGCAAGACCGTGCTTTACGGCATCTGTCTTGGGCATCAGATCATCTCCCTTGCCTTGGGTGCCGGAACGTATAAGCTGAAATTCGGGCATCGGGGTTTGAATCAGCCGGTGAAGGACCTGGAGACGGGAAGGGTATTTATCTCCACCCAGAACCACGGCTTCGCCGTTGCTGAGGAGGGGCTGGCGGAAACTGGACTCGAGGTGACCCACATCAACCTGAACGACCATACCATAGAGGGATTGAAGCACAGGGAGCTCCCGATCAGAACGGTTCAATATCATCCCGAAGCCGGGCCCGGCCCGCACGACACCTATTTCTTCTTCGATTCATTGATAAGTGAAATTGCGAGCCCGCATAAAATCAGAAAGGGGAGGACATCATGAAAGAGGAAGAACTTTACAACCCGATAGGAAAATGGCTTATCAAGGAAAAAGGGTGCCAACAAGACGAATATTCTCAAGGATATTTGAAGAATATCCAAGTAGGGGATATAAGACCAGACATTCTTGCAATAAGGTATGAGCTTGTTGAGAATGTATACCCTAAAATACAGTTTCACGGCTACGTTGTGGAAGTGAAACCTGATGAAAACGCATTGAACGAACTCATTGGCAAAATTACGAGAGTTAAAAAACGCATTAAAACTTCAATAGAATGGATGGCTGGTTTGCATACAGTAAGGTTGTACATTGGTTATGCAACAGAACAAGTATCCCATGAGATATTTGAAATATGTGAGGAGAACGATATTGGGATACTAAGACTTCAAGTAATTAACGAAAACGTGATAAACGTATATGAAGTGTTAGAACCAAAAGAGATTGCTTTGAATGGAATGTCGCATAGTAGTCAAAGGTCTCCAGGTATTTTTGAACATTGTATGAATGAAATAGGCTATCTTAGGCAAATGTTTCAAAGACCGGAAAATTTATATGATTATTATATTAGGCCCAAGATTGAAGAATATAAAGCACAAATTGAACTGAGACAGGCCTTAGATTATCCGAAAGATAAATTGAGTAGAGAGGCGCGTGACTTCCTGATAGAAAACATTCAATCTGAATTTCCACAACTCGAAATGACCGCGGCAGGGTCTACCATTTTATTCACGCCTCGAGGAGGTGGTCGTGAGGAGGCTGTATTTTCCATTGAGCATGCCACTAAGTATTTTTACATTTCGTTCGAACAACAAAGGTATAGGGTTTATTCACAAAATCAAATCATTGAGTTCAAAAACAGCGGCAAGGAATATGAGGGCAACCTTAAGAATTTAATTGCTTCCATCATAATACCTCGCATAAAAACAAAGTTACTGAATTTGAAAGGTAAGTAGATGGCAGGCTTGCAACTCATAGCCAACTTCGTTGGCTCGGTGCTATCGCACTCACATAACTCGGTATTGGCGGTCCCGCTTTGCTTCGCGTAAATGGCCTTCGGCCACTTCGCCAACGCCGAAAATGTTAAACGACATGGAGGGCGGGAATGCCAAGAAGGACTGATATAGAGAGGATTCTGCTCATCGGCTCCGGCCCGATCATCATCGGGCAGGCCTGCGAGTTCGATTACTCCGGGAGCCAGGCTTGCAAGGCGTTGCGGGAGGAGGGCTATGAAGTCGTTCTGGTCAATTCGAACCCGGCAACTATCATGACCGACCCTGGAATGGCGGTGGCAGCTTACATCGAACCATTGACCCCGGAGGTCATCGAGAAAATAATAGAGAAGGAAAGGCCGGACGCTCTCCTCCCCACCATCGGGGGTCAAGTCGGCCTGAATATCGCCGCGGAGCTTTCGGAGCGAGGAATCCTCAAGAAATATAACGTGGAGCTTATCGGGGCTAAGTTCGAGGCGATCAAAAAGGCTGAAGACAGGATTCTGTTCAAAGAGGCGGTGGAGAGGATAGGACTGCGGATGCCCCGGAGCAAAGAGGCTTATTCCGTGGAAGAAGCGGTGAAGATAGCCGGTGAGATCGGCTATCCCATAGTCATCAGGCCGGCCTACACCCTGGGGGGAACAGGGGGTGGAGTAGCCTTCAACCGGGAGGAGTTGGAGGTGATATCCACGAGGGGCATAGAGTCCAGCCGCATCGGGCAGGTTCTTATCGAGGAGTCGGTGCTGGGTTGGAAGGAGTATGAGCTTGAGGTGATGAGGGATTTAGCCGACAATGTGGTTATCATCTGCTCGATAGAGAATCTGGATCCCATGGGGATCCACACCGGAGACAGCATCACCTGTGCCCCAGCTCAGACGTTGACCGATAGGGAATATCAAAAGATGCGTGATGCCTCCATAAAGATCATGCGAGAGGTGGGGGTTGAAACCGGGGGCTCGAATATTCAGTTTGCCTTAAATCCCCGAAACGGCGAAATGGTGGTTATCGAAATGAATCCCCGGGTAAGCCGGAGCTCTGCCCTGGCATCAAAGGCCACCGGATTTCCCATCGCCAAGATCGCCGCTAAACTCGCTGTCGGGCTCACGCTGGATGAGATACCAAATGATATAACGAGGGAAACACCCGCCTCCTTCGAGCCCACCATAGATTACGTAGTGGTCAAAATGCCCCGATGGCCCTTCGATAAGTTCGCCGAGGCGGATAAATCCCTCACCACGCAGATGAAATCCATCGGGGAAGCGATGGCGGTGGGAAGGACATTTGAGGAAGCCTTGCAGAAGGCGGTGAGGTCGCTAGAGACCGGTAAGTTCGGTCTAACGACTGGGGGAGGGGGACTCCAGAGTGAGGAGGAATTGCGCCACAGGCTCAGATTCCCCGTTGCCGAGAAAATCTTCTTTATCGCGGAGGCCTTCAGAATGGGCATGGATATCGCCGAAGTGGCGGAACTCACCATGATCGACCCCTGGTTTCTGGAGAAGATCAGGAACATCGTCCTCCTTGAAACGGAGATCGAGAGATATGATCTCAATCTCATCCCCCGGGAGCTTCTCCTGGAGGCAAAGAGGAATGGTTTCTCCGATAGACAACTTGCTCATCTGCTCAAGACCGATGAGCTGGAACTCCGGGGAAAGAGAAAGGAAATGGGAATAATTCCGACATATAAGCTGGTGGATACCTGTGCCGCCGAGTTTGAGGCCCGGACTCCTTACTACTACTCTTGTTACGAAGATGAGGACGAAGTTGGTGTCACGCAAAGAAAGAAAACGCTCATAATCGGCAGTGGGCCGAACAGGATAGGGCAGGGGATTGAGTTCGACTATTGTTGCGTTCAGGCGGTTTATGCTCTCAGGGAAGAGGGACATGAGAGCATAATGGTGAACTGCAATCCGGAGACAGTTAGCACCGACTACGATACTTCAGATAGGCTGTACTTCGAGCCCTTAACCCTTGAGGATGTCTTGAATATCATCGAAAAAGAGAAGCCTGATGGGGTGATAGTTCAATTTGGCGGTCAGACCCCTTTGAATCTGGCTATTCCCCTGGAGAAAGCAGGAGCGAAAATAATAGGGACCTCCCCGAATTCCATCGATATGGCGGAGGATAGAAAAAGATTCGGAGAACTCCTCAGAAGACTGGCCATACCTCAGCCCGAGAATGGCACCGCTCTATCCCTTGAGGAGGCGGTGAAGATAGCCGCAGAGATTGGTTACCCTGTCTTAGTCAGACCCTCCTATGTGCTTGGCGGGAGGGCAATGGAGATAGTGTACGACGAAGAAACCCTGGTGAGATACATGAGGGAGGCAATAGAGGTATCTTTGGAAAAGCCGGTGCTGGTGGATAAATTCCTGGAAGGGGCCATCGAGGTTGAGGTGGATGCCATCTTCGATGGGGAAGACCTGGTCATCGGAGGGATAATGGAGCACATTGAAGAGGCGGGAATCCATTCCGGGGACAGCGCCTGTGCCTTGTCCCCTCAGAATCTGGCTCCGGAAACGCTGGAAGTCATAAGGAACTATACCGACAAGATCGCCCGGGAGCTTGAGGTCAAAGGGTTGATGAATATCCAGCTGGCGGTGAAGGATGAGAGGGTGTATGTCCTGGAGGTGAATCCAAGGGCATCCCGGACTGTGCCTTACATAAGCAAAGCAAGCGGAGTTCCTCTGGCGAAGATAGCCGCCAAGGTGATGCTGGGCAAGACTCTGAAGGAGCTAGGGGTGAGTGAGGTAAGATTCGACCATGTAGCGGTAAAGGAAGCCGTTTTCCCCTTTTCCAAGTTCCCCGAAGTGGATCCGATTCTCGGTCCGGAGATGAAGTCAACCGGTGAGGTGATGGGAATCGATGCCAACTTCGGCGTAGCCTTCTACAAGGCTCAGCTTAGTGCCGGGATGAATCTACCTGCTGAAGGCACGGTGCTCATCACGGTCGCCGATAAGGATAAACCGCGAATAGTTCCGGTGGCCAGAAGGTTCAAGGAGCTGGGCTTTGAGATCCTGGCTACCTCGGGAACTCAGGCTTGTCTTTCAGACCACGGCGTGGAAAGTAAGAAGGTCCTCAAGATTCACGAGGGAAGGCCGCACATCGTGGATTACGTAAAGAACAAAATAGTGGACATAATCATAAACACCCCGGTGGGCAAAAAGGCAAGATACGACGATAGTTATATCAGAAAATCGGCCGTCCGATACAACGTTCCCTATTTCACCACCGTTTCCGAGGCAGGGGCGGTAGCGGTGGGTATAGAAGCAAAGGATGAGAAGGTGTTCTTCGAACCTATACAGGCATATCATGCTAGAGGAAAATATGCGCAGTGATACATTGAAAAAGGGGTTGGAGCGGGCGCCGCACCGGTCATTACTCAAGGCTTGTGGGGTAATGGATGAAGACATGGACAAGCCCTTCGTTGCGGTGGTAAATTCATGGACTGATATTGTGCCCGGCCATATCCACCTTCGGGGATTAGCCGATGCCGTAAAAGAGGGCATCAGGGAGGCTGGTGGACTGCCCTTCGAGTTTAACACCATCGCTGTATGCGATGGCCTGGCCATGGGGCATGATGGGATGCGGTATTCCTTGCCGTCGCGGGATGTCATCGCCAATTCCATTGAAATAATGGTCAAGGCACACGCCCTCGACGGGATGGTGCTCATTCCCGCCTGTGACGAGATCGTCCCCGGACACCTGATGGCAGCAGGCCGGTTAGATATCCCTGCTATCGTGGTGACCGGCGGGCCGATGCTGCCGGGAGAATTCAAGGGGAAGGAAGTTGACATAATCGATGTCTTTGAGGCGGTGGGCAGGGTCAGTGATGGCAAGATGGGGGTGGATGACCTGAAGGAGTTAGAGGGCTGTGCCTGTCCAGGTGCCGGGACCTGCGCCGGGATGTTCAGTGCCAATACCCTGGCGTGTGGGGTGGAGGCCCTCGGGCTGTCGCTACCCGGCTGTGGCTGTGCCCACGCTGTAGACGCCAGAAAGATAAGGATTGCCCGGCAAAGCGGGAAGGAGATAGTGAGCCTGATAAGGCGTAGTATCACCGCAAGAGAGATAATGACCTACAAGGCCTTTCTGAACTGGATCCGGGTATCCCTGGCAGTAGCCGGGTCAACCAACGATGTGCTGGAGATCCTGGCGATTGCCCGGGAAACAGATGTAGAGATGTCAATAGACATATTTGACGAGTTGAGTAGAACCACCCCACATATCTGCAGTATGCGCCCGGGCGGCTCTTATACCCTGTGGGATCTGGATAGGGCGGGGGGTGTTCCGGCAATAATGAAACGGCTTGAGCCGCTGCTCAACCTGGATTGCCTTACGGTTACCGGCAGGAGTGTGGGGGAAAACATCGCGCCGGCGAAAATTGCCAACGGGGAGGTGATCCGACCCCTTGATAATCCCGTTCATAGCACCGGTGGGTTAGCCATACTCTACGGGAACTTAGCCCCTAAAGGGGCGGTGGTGAAACAGACCGCAGTGGTGGAGAGTATGCTAAAAACCAGAGGGCGGGCTCGGGTATTTGACTCTGAGGAGGAGGCTTTTGAGGCGATAACCGGCGGGAAGATACATAGAGGCGATGTGGTGGTTATTCGCTACGAAGGGCCAAAAGGGGGGCCGGGGATGCGGGAGATGCTTGGTCCCACCTCAGCTATCTGTGGCAGGGGGCTTGCCGACTCCGTGGCACTAATCACCGATGGCAGATTCTCGGGAGGAACCCGTGGGCCCTGTATCGGACACATAGCACCGGAGGCGGCCGAGGGAGGGCCGATCGCCCTTGTTGCTGAGGGCGACTATATCTCGATAGACATCCCCAACCGGAGGATAGAGCTGGAGATCGAAAGAAGCGAATTTGAGAAGCGCAAAAGAAACTGGCAACCTAAAGAAAAGGAAGTGAGGGGCTACCTCAAGGAGTATGGGCAGGGTTGCTTGAGCTCCGAGTATGGTGGTAGTATGAAATAGATCAACATTGGGGGTGAGAGCCTTCGGAAATGCATAGGTGAAACCTGAATTAGTAAAGCTAAAAAATTAAGGAGGTTAAAGACAATGAGTAGAACCAGGATTATTGCCCTGATTATTGGCGCGGTAATTGTGGTATCCCTCGTAGCCTTGTTCTTGGGAGAGGCAATTGTTCCCTTGCGCCCCAGGGTAGCAGTTATCTCCTTGACGGGCGCTATCCAGGAAAGCGATGGTGGTCTGCTGTTTCCGGCCGCTGCCATCACCCCGGAACTGGTGCGGGGGCTGCTGGAGCAGGCAGAAAGGGATGGCAGCATCAAGGCGGTCGTCCTGCGAATAAACAGCCCTGGTGGAGCTATAGCCGCATCTCAGGAGATCGGCGACATGATAAAGGGGTTCAA
>JALPXQ010000150.1 GCA_023271515.1 Dehalococcoidia bacterium
TCCTGCTCTCAACATACGCTGCATATCGTTGATGCTGCGCACTCCGCCACCTACGGTAAGAGGCATAAACACCTCTTCGGAGATGCGCTCAACGACATCTACTATTGTGTCACGCCCCTCAGGGGTAGCCGTTATATCCAGAAAGACCAGCTCGTCAGCACCCTCTTTATAATAGAAGCTGGCAAGCTCTACCGGGTCACCGGCATCACGCAGTTGGACAAAGCTCGTTCCTTTTACCACCCGTTCCCCTTTCACATCAAGGCAGGGGATAATCCTTTTAGTTAGCATCTGACATCCTCTCCCTGCGGCTGGGGCTGAAGTGGCTGTTTCAACCTGCCTACGATGGGTTCACCTCCCATCGGAATCCATGCCCTGTCCAGGTCAGGGCAAATGAGACGAATAGCCGACTCCTCAGATGAGAGGTAGAGCATGTTGCCCTTTACTCCCACGGTAAGAGGGCGCAGCCTTATTCTGTCGGTAAGCCCAATCATCTCCCCTTGATGGGCAATAATTACCGTGAACGGTCCATTTAAGAGTAAGCTGCCATATACCTGACGTAGAGTTCGGAGTAGCTTCTGCTCTCCCGAAGGGCGGCGCTCAATATCAGTCCAGAAGGGAGGCGCCAGTATACGAGCCACAATCTCGATGGGAAGTCCGTGTTTCCGCATTAGCAGGTCAACAGCATAAGCCACTACTTCACTATCAGTTTGCATAGTGCACTGATAGCCGAATTGCTCCAGATAGCGCCGATTTATTCCATAGGATGAAATCTCACCGTTGTGAATTACTGTCCAGTCCAGGATATTGAATGGGTGAGCTCCGCCCCACCAGCCAGGGGTATTGGTCGGGAATCTGCCATGGGCAGTCCACAGGTAACCCTCATATTGCTCCAGACAGAAGTAGGCGGCTATCTCCTCCGGGTAGCCCACCCCCTTGAACACTGCCATATCCTTGCCGCTGGAAAAGATAAAGGCATCTTGAAGCTTGGTATTTATTTCCATCACCCTGTCAACAACATAGTCATCCTCCGATTGTCCCTCAGGCTTGTGCTGACCTACCTCAAGGAAGTAGCGCCATACCAATGGCGGATCCACAATTCCCGGTGTCTTTCGCGTTGGCACCTCCTCGGCGTAAACTAGGTCAAACCTGTCTTTGAGAAATGCTTCTGCCTCCCTCTGTCCTTCCCGTCTCAGGTACATTATGTGGAAGGCATAACACTCAGCATATTCTGGATATAACCCGTAGATAGCGAATCCCCCACCCAAGCCATTGCCACGGACGTGCATGTTGGTAATAGCCCTGATAACACCTTCCCCGGAGAGCCTCTTCCCCGAGGTATCCATTACTCCGAATAAGGAACAGGCATCAATTACCTTATCATCGTGGTAAGGGTTATTTATCTGGTTAAGTTCTTTCATCGTCGTCGCCTCAGCATAAAGTCCTACTCTCCCATGGCCATTTCTTCAGGCGGCTCAACGGGAACCGGAGAGACCAAACCTGAATGTGGCATCTCCAACTGCGGTCGCCATATTTCTTCAGGGAGAGAGGCGAGACCGAAATCGCTAGCCAGAAGCTCCTGCTTGAAACCATCAACATTTACCCTGTCCTTCATCAAACCAAAGACTATGCCCGATTTCTCAATGTTGCCGGCAAAGACCATTCCCACCACGAACCCGTCTTTCAGTATGACCTTGCGGTAGATATTGTCATATTTTTTGCTGAGTACCTCGTAGCTATCATCAGGGGGTTTACCATCCCAGCGGCGACAATATCTAACCCAAAATATTTCAGGGAATTCATAGCCGTCCCACCGGGATATTCAGTCGGGGTACCAGCCATATTAAATCCGGCAATCCTTCCCGCCATATAGGCATTGGGCCAGATAGGGGTGAGCCGATTTTCGCCGTAGACGAAATCATAAGCCTCTGCTGCATCCCCACAGGCGTAGACATCAGGGCTGGATGTCGCCATATGGCGGTCAACTATTATGCCGCGATTTACCTTTATCCTA
>JALPXQ010000016.1 GCA_023271515.1 Dehalococcoidia bacterium
TCCCCTGGCGGAGATCATCGGCGAGGTTCAGGGACTTATCCAGGGCGGGGTTAAGCAAGTTACCTTGCTGGGACAGAATGTCAATTCCTACGGGCACGATCTGCCGGGCAAACCGGATCTCGCCGATTTACTGCGAGAGCTAAACCAGATCGACGGCCTCGCTCGCATTCGCTTTCTTACCTCTCACCCAAAAGATATGGATCAGAAGCTTATTGAGGCGGTCGCCTCTCTGGATAAGGTATGCGAACACATCAGCCTCCCCGTCCAGTCGGGCGACAACGAGATTCTAAAGGCGATGCGGCGAGGCTACACCATAGAGCAATACCGTGAATTAGTCTTCCGCATACGCTCTGCCATCCCCGACGTTGCCCTGAGTACGGATGTAATCGTGGGCTTCCCCAACGAGGACCTGGAGCGATTTCGGCGAACCCTTGACCTGCTCCAGGAGCTCCGGTTCGATACCGTGCACGTCGCCGCGTACTCCCCGCGGTCGGCGACCATTGCCGCGCGAAAGCTTGAAGACAACGTAGAGCCTGCGGAGAAGAAGGGTCGATTATGTCAAGTTGAAGAGATCCAGGAACAAATCGCCGCCGAGAGAAACGCTCTCTTCCTGGGGCAGACGGTGGAGGTATTGGTAGAGGGACGGAAGGGCAGCAGGTGGCAAAGTCGCACCAGAACTGATAAACTAGTATTCTTCGACAGCCCTGCTGACTGTCTGGGGCAGTTGCTTCAAGTTGAGATCGAGCACGCCGGCCCCTGGTCACTCCAGGGGAAACCCCTCTTTCTGGAAAAGGAACAGTAATGAGCAGCAGGGAATTCGACTTCATCATCATCGGGAGTGGGATCGCCGGCCTCTACACCGCTCTCTTAGCTTGTGATGTGGGGAATGTACTCGTTCTCACCAAGAGCAGCATCGATGAGTGCAACACCAGGTATGCCCAGGGGGGCATCGCGGCGGCCATCGGCGGCGATGATTCGCCTGAAGTACATTTCCAGGATACCATCGCCGCCGGTGCAGGCTTATGTGATACGGAGGCAGTGCGCATTCTGGTGAATGAAGCCGGCGACCGGATCGCCGCCCTTATCGAGATCGGGGTTCCCTTCGATACCCAGGACGGTGTGGTAGCACTCGCCAGGGAAGCGGCTCACAGCAAGCCCCGAATACTGCATGCCGGCGGCGACGCCACCGGCGAACGAATAGAGGTCACACTCAGCCGGGCTGCTCGCGCGGCGCACAACATTACCATCATGGAACACTGCCTCGCTACCGAGATCATCGTTCGAGATGGCGTTGCCCGGGGGGTGATTGCCTTCGACTCGCAAGCAGGCTCAATGGAGGAATTTCGCGCTCCGAACATCATCCTCGCCACCGGCGGCGCCGGCCGACTCTTCAAACTGACCACCAACCCCGACATCGCCACCGGCGATGGCATTGCCCTGGCCTACAGGGCCGGAGCCGAAATTACCGATATGGAGTTCTTTCAATTCCACCCCACAGCGCTTCGCCTGCCCGGCATCCCACCATTCCTTATCAGCGAGGCGGTCAGGGGCGAGGGAGGCATTCTCTGCAATGTAGAAGGCCATCGCTTCATGCCCGATTACACGCCCGATGCAGATCTGGCCCCGCGCGATATCGTGGCTCGCAGCATAGTTGCCGAGATGAGAAAGACCGGAAGCGACCGGGTTTTTCTTAATGTTACCCACTTACCACACCAAACAGTTACCACGCGCTTCCCTCACATCTATCGCTTCTGCCTGGACCATGGGCTGAATATTACCAAAGGGCTCATTCCGGTAGCGCCGGCAGCTCACTACATGATAGGCGGAGTCAAGACAAACACCTGGGGAGAGACCAATATCTGCGGCCTTTTCGCCTGTGGGGAGGTCGCCTGTACCGGGGTACACGGCGCAAATAGGCTGGCTTCAAACTCCTTGACGGAGGTGCTGGTCTTCAGCAAGAGAATTATAGAGAGGGCGATAGGGGGAGCAACGGCCAAATCGGCGGTGGAGGAAAGGCACTTTACTCTGAGAAAATACGATACCTCGCGGATTACCACCCCTCTCAGGTTGGCGATACTGCAGTCCCTTCTCTGGGACAATGCAGGGATTATCCGCAGCAAGGAGAAACTTGAGGAAGCCGCCCTTGTCCTGGCGGCCTGGTATGATACATTGCAAACACCAACCGACCGCCCATACTACGAACTCTGCAACATGGTCCTCGTCGGGCGTCTCCTCATCGAAGCGGCCCTGATCAGGGAGGAGAGTCGCGGTGTTCACTTCCGCAGCGATTTCCCTGAGCCATCCCCACAGTGGGAAAAGCACATCATATTCCGCAATACACCTTGACCAGGAAACTCATAGGTGTATAATAGTTAAGTCGTAAGTACTGAGGTTGTCAGGCCTGCCCCCGGCCGCAGGCCCAGGGGTTCACGGTTGTTCGCCCAACCGTTCCATCTTGATCGGTCTAACCCTTCAGGGTGATCCCTCAGGGGAACCCTTGAACCCTGAACCCCGGGACTTTGAACCTGAGCATTTAGGTAAAGTCTATGATTTAAAAAGGGAGGGAATTACATGGATTGGGGAATGGAAAACCGTCTGGCCCAACTCATCCAATCCGATGGCCATTGTCTGTTTCTGCCGATAGACCACGGATACTTTCAGGGGCCCACCAGAAAGCTGGAGAAACCCGGCGAAACCATCGCGCCCCTCTTGCCCTACTGCGATGCCGTCTTCGTCACCCGGGGAGTATTGCGCTCGTCGATCAACCCGGCAAACACTAAACCGATCATCCTGCGGGTCTCCGGTGGCACCAGCGTGGTGGGCAATGACCTCTCCGACGAGGGAATCACGACCTCGATGGAAGAGGCCATCCGACTGAATGTGGCAGCGGTGGGCATCTCGATATTTGTGGGAAGCGCTTACGAAAAGCAGTCGCTCCTCAATCTTGCTAGGCTGGTAGACGAGGGCGAAAAATATGGCATCCCGGTGATGGCAGTCACTGCGGTAGGGAAGGAGTTGGAGAAACGAGATGCCCGCTATCTTGCCCTCAGTTCCCGAATTGCTGCCGAGCTTGGCGCCCGGCTGGTCAAGACCTACTGGTGCCAGGATTTTGATAAAGTCACCAACGGCTGCCCCGTTCCGGTGGTGATGGCCGGCGGGCCCAGGGTGGATACCGAGCGAGAGGTGTTTGCTTTTGTTCACGATGGTATGCAGAAGGGCGCCATTGGCGTGAACCTGGGGAGGAATATCTGGCAGCATGAGAATCCGGTGGCCATGATCAGGGCCCTGCGTGCTATCATCCACGATGGCGCCGGCGTTGACGAGGCGCAGGAAGTTTTCACCGAGGTGAGAAGCGGGGAATGAGATCCATATAGAAGGGGGGATTACATGGAGAAAGTGATGAATACCAGTCAAGATATGCATGAACATTTTTCGAAGGTAGCCGCGGCATATAACGATATAAGGACCACCGATGTGGAGCCAATTCTGTCAATCAAGGATACGTTGAATGGCTTGCCCAGGATAAACGCCGCGGATATCGGCTGTGGCGCCGGAAGATACTGTCTGAAACTGTTTCAGTACCTGGATAACCTTCATTTGACATGCATCGACTTTAATGAAGCGATGCTGGAGGTGACATCCGGTTGTTTACAGGCGGCAGGAATTACAAATTTCAGGACGATAAAGTCGCTCGCGGAGAGCGTTCCCCTGGCGGACAACTCTATGGACTGTATCTTTTCCTTCAATGCTATCCATCATTTCGACTTTGTAAGGTTCATGGAGAAGATGAGCCGGGTTTTGAAGTCCGGGGGAAGAATCTTCATCTACACTCGTCTGAGAAGCCAGAACGCAAGGAACATCTGGGGCAGGCATTTCCCCCTTTTTCTGGAGAAGGAGAATCGTCTCTACGAGCTGCACGAGATAGAAGAGATGCTAAAGCTGATACCCCCCCTGGTGATGGAATCGGTCAAGAGATTCCGATATTGGCGAAATTCCACGTTGAGCCGGCTTGTCAACCAGGCTAGAAACGGCCATTACTCCACCTTCTCGCTGTATCGAAGGGACGAATTTGAGGCTGCGCTGCAGGCATTTTGCGACAACATCATCGATAACTTCAGCTCCTCCGAGAAGGTGGGATGGTTTGATGAGAACGTCCTGCTGGTGGTCAGGAAGACGTGAGGGCTGAGGGCAAATGAGATGCGAGTTGCGACGTACTACAACAATAATGATGTCCGGCTAGAGGAGATGCCGGTTCCAAGAATCGGCCGGGGCGAGCTCCGGGTGAAGGTGATCGCCAGCGGCATCTGCGGCAGCGACGTGCTGGAGTGGTATCGTAGCAAGAAGGCACCGCTGGTGCTGGGGCATGAGATCACCGGGGAGATCGTCGAAATCGGCGAGGGTGTGGAGAAATACAAACCAGGCGATCGCGTCTTCGTCTCCCACCATGTCCCCTGCAATACCTGTCGCTACTGCCTCAGCGGTAATCACACCGTCTGCGACACGCTGCGCAGCGCGAACTTCGATCCGGGGGGGTTCGCCGAATACATCCGTGTGCCACAAATCAACGTAGATCGGGGTACCTTCCTGCTGCCCGATGGTATCACCTTCGCGGAGGGGGTATTCATCGAGCCGCTTGCCTGCGTGGTGCGAGGACAGCAAAAGGCTCGGCTGAAGGCGGGGCAGAGTGTGCTGGTTATCGGCAGCGGCATCTCCGGGATCTTGCACATACAGCTTGCTCGAACAACGATGGTGGGGCGGGTGATTGCGACGGATATCAGCGATTATCGACTTGAAGCAGTTGAACGATTCGGGGCGGATGTCACAATCCACGCTGAGGAGGATCTTCCCGCCCGCTTGCGCCAGATGAATGATGGCTATCTCGCCGACCTGGTGATCGTGTGCACTGGAGCTGCTCAGGCTATCTCGCAGGCGATGCAATGCGTGGAACGCGGGGGCACCATCTTGTTCTTTGCCCCTCCCGTCCCCGGTACCACCTTTCCCCTGCAGCTCTATGATTTCTGGCACGACGGGATAACGCTGACCAATACCTATGCCGGAAGCCCCGATGATATCGCCACCGCAATAGAGCTGATCCGTGATAAAAGCATTAACGTGCGGGATATGATCACCCATCGCCTGGGCCTGGCCGAGACCGGCCTCGGATTTCAACTGGTTGCCCGCGCACAGAATTCTCTCAAGGTGATTATCGAGCCGCAGAGGTAGCACTTAGAAATGGAAAGCCAGATTAGAGCTATAGTTGATCATGCCATCAAGGAGGACCTCGGCCAGGGAGACGTCACCACCGACGCCCTGATTCCCACTGCCCTGGAGGTCAGGGCGTCGATCCTGGTCAAGGCAAGCGGGGTGCTGGCGGGAATCGAAGTGGCGGAGATAGTCTTCCAGCAGGTTGACCCCTCGCTCATCTTCGAAAGAGTGGTTCAGGATGGCACCGGAATGCAAGCCGGAAGTATCGTTGGCGTAGTCACCGGGAAAGCAGCCGGCATCCTCAAAGCGGAGAGAGTGGCGTTGAACTTTTTGCAGCACCTGAGCGGCATCGCTACCGAGACCGCCAAATACGTCGCCGCTGTCGCTGGAACCAGAGCCCGGATACTCGATACCCGCAAGACCACCCCCGGCCTGAGGCTGCTGGAGAAATATGCCGTACGTACCGGAGGGGGACAGAATCACCGGCAGAACCTTGGCGACGGGGTGCTCATCAAGGATAACCACCTTACCGCGCTGCGCGCCGGCGGGGTGGGGTTGGGGGAGGGGGTGAAAAGGGCTCGCGCCAACGTTCCCCCTCATTTGAAGATTGAGGTCGAGGTTGACACCGTGGAGCAAGCCCAGATAGCGCTGGATGCCGGAGCGGATATCCTCTTACTGGACAATATGCGGACAACGGATATGCGCCGCGTGGTAGAATTAGTGGAGGGGCGCGCCCTTACCGAGGCCTCCGGCGGCATCACCCTGGATAATGTCCGTGCCGTCGCTGAGACCGGGGTGGACTTCATTTCCATCGGTGCCCTGACCCATTCCGTTAAGGCTCTGGACATCAGCCTTGAATTTAACTAAAGAGGACGTACCGGGGCAACTTAAAACTTAAAACTTTCCCGGGGAAGTGTCGGAATTGGCAGACGAGCATGATTTAGGATCATG
Organism: Dehalococcoidia bacterium; assembly: GCA_023271515.1. Classification (GTDB taxonomy): domain Bacteria; phylum Chloroflexota; class Dehalococcoidia; order SZUA-161; family SpSt-899; genus BS503. Next base: position 6,157 of record JALPXQ010000016.1, read on the forward strand.
TGCCGCAAGGCATGGGGGTTCGAGTCCCCCCTTCCCCACCACTTCATCTTCACATCTCAATCCATTCAATCAATTCACTGGACCAAGCTTCGCCTATGGCTGCTTCCAGTGCTCTCTGCCCAGGCTTTCTCACGTTCAACAGCGTTTCCAGAGTCCGATCTTCGAGAGCGTGCAGAAATCGGCACTGCTTGCGAAATGAAAGCAGGGTGTTACGTTCACCGCCGTAGATAACGTAATCCAATCGCTCCAGGTGAGGCTCCAGCCGCTCTCTCACATGTCCGCAAACCCGACTGAAGAAGAGCTCTATCTGCTTCTCCCGGTGTCTCTTAAATCGCCCCTGGGAAGACCCTCCCTTCTTGTGGCGCGAGTGTATGAGCCCTGTCCCAACCTTGCTGGATACCAGCTCCTCGCCTTGAAATAGCCCGATGCCGTAGCTGCCCAGGCGTACCAATATCAAGGCAATCGTGAATTCTCGCTGCAGCAGTGAACGCAGGGGACCTACATCGAAGCCAGTGGAGACTGGTCTTTGCATAACCGGAAATGGCGGCAGCACCAGGCACCTGTGCTGCTCGCCCCGGAAAACCACTGTCCCTGTTTTGGAATTGGTAACCAATTTGACCAGATCGGATGGCAACGGTGATATACTTAGTGCTTCCTCGATCTCACCCACCGGTGAGCGGGGGGATAGGTAGAGGGATACCCCTGAGCCGGCAGCAGTTTCCAGCTCATTGAGGAAGCGGAGCATTCCCGCCCTGCTAAGCCGGCGACGATTCGATACTAGCATAGGACTAATTGGGTACTCTTATATGTTTCTCCTGCAGAGGCAGTCGATAGGAGAAACCTTTTATCGGTTTTCCATGCAGATAGGAGCCCAATGGCGAGTCAAATTCAGCCCATCGCTGGAATCCATACCGCTCGTAGAACCAGAAACTGACAGTTTCACCGGTGAATACCGAAACAGCCCGCACACCGTAACGCCCAGCATATTGAACAAAACGGTCCATAAGCCTAGTTCCAACGCCCTTGCCCTGATACTCCGGGGAAACAGCGAAGTATTCTATCCTTCCCTCGCTGGGAGGGACGTTTCGCCTGAGAACCTGCTCCTCACCTGCTAAGGGGCCCAGTAACTGGAGCAGTTTCCGTCGGGGTCCAAATTCTCCAAGAAGAAACCGACCGAGTAGCGGAAGATACCTTTTCACTGAGCGACACTTATCCATCAGGGTGAAGTGACGCTCAATACGGCCAAAGATAAAGCCCGCTACCTCTCCGTCCACAATGGCCAGCTCAGAGTAAGTGGAAACCGCGTCACAAACCTCGGCCGCCGCGGTATAAATCCGGTGCAGTTGTATCCCCTTGATCTTTTGTGCGAGGGCATACGCATCTGATGCAAATGCAGCTTCGCCGATGCCGGCGCAAGCGGGATAATCAACTCTATCGCACCAACGGAAATCAATATCAGTGTTCATCTTGACTCTCTCCCGGCGCTTATGAAACTGGTAACTAGCCACCTGAGCAGTTACTCTAATTTTATCATTAGTCTCAGGTTTTGCAACCGGCCATTTAGCACCTTGCGAAAAGGCAGCGGATCAGGTATAATATCTTATGTAGCTTCAGAGAAACACGATGCCGAAGAGGACATATCAACCGAAAAGAATCCCCCGAAAGCGCAAACATGGCTTTCGGGCGAGGATGAGCACACGGGCAGGACGTGCAGTCTTGAGCCGGAGGCGACTTAAGGGCCGGCACCGGTTGACGGTATAGGCTGGCGCTATGCGGTAGGGATGCGAAAGGCGGAGCGGCTTACCAGGAGTTCGCAATTTGCAGCAGTCTTTAGACATGGAAACACCCGGGCCAGCGATCTCATGGTCCTGAGGTCAATGCCCAATGGTCTGGATTTGAGCCGGTTCGGGTTTGTTGTCAGCAAAAAGGTAGGCAAGGCCCATAGGCGAAACCGGGTGAGGCGGATGCTGCGAGAGGCGGCAAGATTGACGCCCACTCAACCTGGTTGGGACATAGTGGTGATCGCTCGCAAGAAAGCTGTCGGCACCAGTTATGGCGACATCGAGCAGACATTTACAAGGCTTCTGAGCCGAGGCCATTTGTTGGGAAGAGGGTAGATGAAAGGGATTGCTCTAGGCCTAATCAACTTCTATCGGAAAGCCATCTCCCCACTAACACCACCGTCCTGCCGCTATATGCCGACGTGCTCTCAGTACGGGCATGAAGCGATCAGTAAGTATGGGTTGTTGAAAGGGGGCTGGCTGACTGCCAGGCGCATTGCGCGCTGTCATCCATTTGCCAGGGGTGGCGTGGATCCGGTGCGATAGAGAGTCTAGCGTTTTGAGTTTAGAGGGGCTCGGAACTCACTTCTCGAGGGATCAGATGTCTGCTTTACAAGATCGGCGAGCATTAAGAGTTCTGCTTGTTATTCTGCTCTGCGGGGTGCTTCTGACCGGCTTCGGCTGTCCCCCCCCAGGTGTAGCGGCCCAACCTCAGGGCTGGGCCGGACCGACGATAGCCGATGGAATCCTGTATGCAGTTTCCAGGGAGGGAGTACTTGTGGCCCTGCGCATAGACGGTAGGGTCAAGCTCTGGCAATTTCCCCCCGAGAACGAGAACAGGATGATCGTCCACGGCACGCCGATAGTCTCGGATGGGAGACTCTTTGTTGGCGCATACAGCGGAATCGTCTATGCGCTGGATGCTCAAACGGGTGATAAGGAGTGGTATTTCACGACTGGAGGTCCTATCATTGGCAGCCCTGCTATTTCTGGCAACACCCTCATAGTGGGGTCATCGGATGGCAAACTCTATGCTTTGGATGCCAGGAATGGCGACCCGCTCTGGCACAAACCTTTCGCAAGCGGAGGGCCAATCTGGTCTACCCCTGTAATTAGCGGCACCATGGTATTCTTTGGAAACCTCGATCACGAGCTCTATGCGGTTGATCTGGGAACAGGCCTGCGTACGTGGTATGAGAGGTTCGACGGGGCCGTCGCCTCCACACCACTGATAGTGGGAAGGTCACTTTATATCGGTGCGTTTGATAGCACGTTCTACTCTTTCGACGCCATCACTGGAGACCCAGAGTGGGAATTTATTCCCTTTAAAGCGGGGAACTGGTTCTGGACCAGGCCTCTTTACCACGAAGGCACCATCTTTGTCGGCTCACTTGACCACCACATCTATGCTTTAGATGCCAGGACGGGCTTGCAAGACTGGGCCAAGCAGACCGGCGGGAAAATCAGGTCGGCACCAGTGATCGTGGATGGAGTCCTGATAGTCGCCTCAAACGATGGTAAGGTCTATGGCCTGGACCCCAGGACCGGAAACGAGAAATGGGCCCCGATTGATCTTGAGGCCCCCATTTTGGCACACCCCTGGGTCGAAGGGAATATCGTTTATTTGATTGACCGGCAGAACACGCTTCATGCAATAGAAGCAGGAACCGGCTCCATTGTCTGGCATATCACCATTGAATAAAAGAGGAAACCATGATCGAGCTCTGGAATGTGGTTTTACTCCAACCGATAATCAACGGCCTGCTCATCATGTCGGGTGCCCTAGGGGGTAGCTTCGGGCTGGCCATTATCGTTCTCACTATCATTATTAACGTTGCCCTGCTTCCCCTGACCTTGCGGCAGACTCGCTCCACCATCGCCATGCAGTCGGTGCAGCCAAAGAGAAAGGAGCTGCAGGCGAAATATGGCAAGGATACGGTGAAGCTTCAGCAGGAGACGATGAAGCTCTACAAGGAGGCGGGGATAAACCCCCTGGGCTGTATCTTCCCGCTGCTGATCCAGGTGCCTGTCTGGATCGCCCTTTACCAGTCCCTCATGCACGCCCTGGCAACGACGCCGGAGCGTCTCCTCGCCCTATCGCAACGCCTTTATGCGTGGTCTGCTGTTCAGCAGGCCGTGCCGCCAGAGAGACACTTTCTCTGGATGGACCTTTCTGAGCCTAACTTTGTGCTGGTAATCGTAACTGTCGCATCTATGTGGCTGACGCAAAAGATGACCGCGATGCCTTCGACAGATCCCAAGCAGCAACAGATGAACAAGATGATGCAGTTGATATCCCTGATGACGGGGTTCATTTTCTTGAACTTCCCCAGTGGATTGGCACTATACATTGTGGTGATGAACGTTTTCCGAATGGCGGTGCAGTATTTTGTGGGTGGCTGGGGAGGTCTGGCGACTTTGTTGCCTGCGAGGGTTCCGTTTGGAAACCAGAAAGCCAAAGAATGGACTCCACCAGGCAAGGGGTGGACTCCTTCAGACAAAACTGCGAAGGAAATTGAAACTACCGCCAGGAAATCCAGGATAACCCCCACGGCAGGGGGAGGCACCAAAGATGGAAGCTCTCGAAGTAAGCGCAAAAACCGTAGAAGAAGCCGTCGGACTCGCTCTTAATGAGCTGAACCTCACCCGCTCTGAGGTAGAGATAGAGGTATTGCAGGAAGGAAAGACGGGCATCCTGGGATGGCGAGGGGAAGATGCAAGGGTAAGGGTAACGCCGCTGCCATCTCCTGAAGAGGGTGGCAACGTCGCCGCCATCGCCAGGGAAGTGGTAGAAAAACTTCTCTCCCTGATGGAGGTAGATGCCACCGTGCAGGTATCCGGCGGGGAGGATGATCAGTCGCCCTTAAGTATAGATGTCTCTAATGGCGATCTGGGAGTTCTCATTGGTCGCCGCGGCCAGACTCTGGCGTCGCTGCAGTACCTGGTAAACATCATCCTCGGGCGGAAACTCAAGAGCGGTGTTCGCGTCATCGTCGATGTCGCCGGATACAGAAAGCGGCGTGATGAGGAGCTCCAAAACATGACTCTCCGTGTGGCGGAATTAGTCAAATCAACCAGGCGATCCATAACCTTGGAACCCATGCCGGCTATGGAGCGACGCGTGGTGCACCTTGCACTGAGGGATGACCCTGAGCTTGCCACTCAGAGCGTGGGCTTCGGCGATAGTCGAAAAGTGGTCATCTACCCCAAGAGACAGAGGTAACAGTACTGAGTTTAGAGGCCATCGAAACTCACCATAATATATCCATGTTCGACTCAGTATCCAGCAAGCCGGATTTCCCCATACTAGAGGAGCGAATTCTGGCATTCTGGCGAGAGCAGCGCATCTTCCAGAAGAGCATTGAGCAGCGCCGGGATTCCCCCCTGTTTACGTTCTATGAGGGGCCACCGACGGTCAATGCCAGCCCCGGAATTCACCACGTGCTTTCACGGGTATTCAAGGATATCTTTCCCCGCTACAAAGCAATGAAGGGTTATTGGACTCCCCGCAAGGCCGGCTGGGATACCCACGGGCTGCCGGTGGAGCTGGGAGTTGAGGAGGAGCTTGGATTCTCCTCGAAGACGCAGATCGAGGCTTACGGAATAGAGAGGTTCAACCAGAAGTGTCGAAGAAGCGTCTCACAGCACATTAAGGAATGGGAAAACTTGACCGAGCGCATCGGCTTCTGGATCGACATGGATCATCCCTACGTGACCTTCGATAACGACTATATCGAGTCCTGCTGGTGGCTGATAAAACAACTCTGGGACAAAGGCCTCATCTATCAAGGGTATAAAGTAACTCCACATTGCCCCCGCTGCGGCACATCGCTGAGTTCTCATGAAGTCGCCCTCGGTTACAAGGACACCGAAGACCCGTCGGTTTACGTAAAATTTCAACTGGTCTCCCGCTCGCCGGAAGGTGATCATCCTGATGTTTACCGCCGGCTTTGCACCCCGAAGGGTGCGGTCTATTTCCTGGCATGGACTACAACACCGTGGACTTTGCCGGGGAATACCGCTTTAGCGGTGGCTCCGGATGCTGAATACGCCGTGGTGGAATGTCCCGCAAGTGAGGAACGGCTCATCCTGGCTGAGGCTTTGGTGGAAAACGTCCTGAGGGATAATTATCGGGTAATTGACCGGGTGAGAGGAGATGAACTTGCCGGCCTCGAATATGAACCCCTGTTTCGGCCTTCTCATTTTGACGTCCCTGCCCAGCAGTTGGGGCATGATTGCGGTGGGGAATTACCCGAAACATACCCCGTCATCAGTGGCGACTTCGTTTCTCTGGAGGAGGGCACCGGAATTGTCCATATCGCCCCTGCCTTCGGGGAGGTTGACTACGAAGCGGGTATAACAAATAGACTGTATTTTGTCCAGCCTGTCGATACTCAGGGAAGATTCACCGGCAGCTATCCCTTCGCCGGTCTCTTCGTCAAGGATGCTGACAGGCGGATTATCAAAGATCTCCGGTCACGAGGGCAGCTCCACCGCGACGAAACGATCCGTCACACCTATCCTTTCTGCTGGCGCTGTGAGACGCCCCTTCTCTACTATGCCAAGCCCTCATGGTATATCAGAACCACCGCGGTGAAGGACAAACTCATCGCCGGCAATAAGGAGATCAACTGGTATCCGGAACACATCAAGCATGGCCGTTTTGGCGACTGGCTGGAAAACAACGTTGACTGGGCATTCTCCCGAGAAAGGTACTGGGGAACTCCGATTCCCATCTGGCGGTGCGAAGCCTGTGGCGAAACAGAGTGCATCGGCGGATTCGAGGAGCTTAAGAGCAAAACTGGGGTTAGCGGTATCAAAGATGAATCGGACTTCCATCGTCCATATGCGGATGAGATAACCTTCACCTGCAAATGCGGCAAACCGATGCTCCGGGTCCCGGAGGTCATTGACTGCTGGTTTGATTCCGGGGCAATGCCCTTTGCCCAATGGCATTATCCCTTCGAGAACCAGAGCCTGCGCTCCGACGGGCGCTTTCCGGCGGATTTCATTTGCGAGGCGGTGGATCAAACACGAGGCTGGTTCTACAGCCTTCACGCTCTCGCGGTATGCCTTTTCGACCAACCCTGTTTCAGGAACGTGATCTGCCTCGGTCACATCCTTGATGGTGAAGGCGAGAAGATGAGCAAGTCCAAGGGAAACGTAGTCGAACCCTGGCAGGTGATTCAGAGTCACGGTGCGGATGCCCTGCGCTGGTACCTGATCACCTCCTCACCTCCGGGTAACGTGCGCCGCTTCTCGAACGAAGCCATCGTGGAGAGTATGCGTCGTTTCCTCCTGAGGCTCTGGAATACCTATTCTTTCTTTGTCACCTATGCCAATATCGACAGATTCGACCCCCGAGAATCCCCGGAGCGCCGATCTGAACTGGATCGCTGGATCATCTCGGAGCTGAATCAGCTCACCGACGAGGTCAGTCAGGCCATGGATCGGTACGATGCTACCGGCGCCGGCAGGAAGATCGAGGGCTTCGTGGATGACCTCTCGAACTGGTATATCAGGAGAAGCCGCCGTCGCTTCTGGAAGAGCGAGAATGATGCCGATAAACAAGCGGCTCACCTGACATTATACGAATGTCTGACTACCCTGGCCGGTCTGTTGGCCCCACTTACGCCGTTTGTTGCCGAGGAGATGTATCAGAACCTGGTCTGCTCTCGTTATCCTGAGGCTCCCCAGAGCGTGCATCTGCTCGATTTCCCCATGGCCGATCGAGCTAAGATCGATGCCGGACTATCCGCCGATACCAAACTGGTGATGAAGGTGGCTCATATGGGCCGCGCTGCCCGCAGCAGGGCGGGCATCAAGGTGCGCCAGCCATTGAGCAAAGCGGTAGTCAAGGTCAAAGCGGTGGCCGAAGGTGAGGGCCTGAGAAGGCTGGAGCATCAGATTCTCGATGAACTGAACGTGAAAGCTCTGATGGTGATAACTGATGAAGGTGAGCTGGTGGACTTCGAAATCAAGCCTAATCTGACCTCGCTTGGCCCCAGGGACGGCAGGGAGCTTCCCAGGATAGCCGCCGCTCTGGCGGAACTCGACCCCCGGGAGGTGGTTTCCCAAGCGAGAGCCGGCGGCAAGGTTCAGGTAGCGGGCTTCAGTTTGCTCCCTGAGGACATACTCATCTCCACCAGGGCCAGGCCGGGATACGCCATCGCCGATGATGGCGGATATATAGTGGGGATTTCTACCGAGATTTCGCCTGATCTGGCGGAGGAGGGCCTGGCGCGTGAGCTGGTTCACCGGCTGCAAACTATGCGGCGCTCCGCGGAATTCGACATCGCTGATTATATCCAGACCTACTATCAGGGTGGGGCAACCATGCAGCAGGTGATGAAAAAGTTTGCCTCCTATATCAAACAGGAGACCCTGTCAAGAGAGCTGACTGAGGGCATCCCTCCCGATGGAGTCTACATAGAGCGGCATAAGATCGATGGCAATGAGATAATCCTGGCGGTGAAGAGGTGTGAGAGTGGGTAGTTTATCAGGGCCTTTCAACCGATAATTCCACTACGACCTTTTTCTCCTCCTCGCCACGCCAAAAGGTTATCTCCACCCGATCTCCAACCTGGTGACGCCATAGCGCTTTTATCAGTTGAGTTGCCTCGGTGACCTCCTCGCCTTCAAAGTGAGTGATTACATCCCCTTCTCTCATGCCGGCTTTGGCTGCTGGGCTGCCGTCCACCAGCCGTGCCACCAGCACCCCGCTTGTCCTGACCAAACGATATTCAGCAGCTACGGCAGGGGTTACCGTCGACAACAAAACTCCCAGCCAGGGCCGAATCACCCGGTGAGGAGGAGCAATCAATGATTGAGATACTGGCTGAGCGGTGCTGGTGCTTATGGCAAAGCCAATGTTCTCGGCCCCACCGATGAGCACCGTATTGATGCCCACCACCTGTCCGCGGAGATCCACAAGCGGCCCTCCGCTGTTCCCAGGGTTGATGGCGGCATCGGTCTGGATCACATCGTAGAAGGTGGTCTCTCCCAGGGTAAAGGAGCGCTCGGTGTTGCTCACCACCCCCAGGGTTATCGTCGGACCTCCCTCGAGGCCCAGGGGATTGCCGATAGCTATAACCAGGTTCCCAGGACGTAGCTGTGTGACATCCCCAAATGGAGCGGTGGGGAAGTTCTGCCCCTCGATCTTGATTACCGCAAGGTCAGTGAGAGGATCTGTCCCCGTGAGGGCTGCCTCGAAGGTTCTTCCGTCAGGGAGAGTCACCTCCAGCCTATCGGCACCCTCCACGACGTGGTTGTTGGTCAGTATGTATCCATCCGGCCTGATTATTACCCCTGAGCCGGTCTGTATAGCTGGCCGCTGGAAGAAGCCCCACTCGGTTTGAGCTGAAATGAAAACCACCGCCGGCATAACTTGCTCCACCACATCAGCGATGGCATTAGATAGAGCAATGGCGTCGGCGCCATTGCTCGCGGGGGCGGTGGCTTGCTCCTGCGGAGCGATACATGCCGTAATGGCGAGCATCAACAGCAGTGCCAGGACTGCTACAGAGAAAAAATAGCGATGTCTGATCATTTCCCCTTCTCCTCAAAGTCTGCGATTTGACCTTACCTGACCTTACTCAGTTGTGACGGTGAAGGCTGCTGGCACCATCAACAGCGAGGTGGTCGAATGAGTGGCGACGATTGTTGGTCCGGCGGCGGCCTTTCCATGTGGAGAATTCAATAGCAGACCGCCGCGACTTCGAATACACCGAGGTGAGCTTGGCACAGAACAGCACAATAACGGCCGAGATATAGGTCCAGATAAGCAAGGCGATTATCGTGCCCACCGGGCCGTAAATCAGATTATGGTGGGCGAAGTTGGTTGCATACCAGACGAATACTTGCTTGGTGGCCTCAAATCCCACAGCAGCCAGCAATGCCCCTCCCCAGACATCCCTCCATTGCACCCGGGTATAAGGGACAAATTTATATAGAAGGAGGAAGGTCACAAATGCCAGGCTGATGCTTAACAGCATTAGACTTGCCTGCCAGAAGACCGCCCCATTCAAGAATTCGATGCCTAAAACTGTGGCGTTGAACCGCCGGATGACACTCAGGGCAGCGGTGATGCCGATGGATATCAACAGCAGCAAACCCACACCCAATGTCATACCCAGTTCCATTGCCCTTTCAACAAAGAAGGGGCGAGGCTTCTTTACTCCCCAGGCAATGTTGAGGGACTTTCGTATCACATTAAAGACGGCCGAGCCGCCCCACAGCAAGCCGATAGTGGCGATGGCACCGGTGGTGCCCCGCGACCTGATCACTCCTTGAATAGAACTGGTAATGAGCTCGCTCGATACCGGTAAGGAATTGCCAATTGCCTCGATCACCCTGGCTTCACTCTCGGGCGAGCCTGATATGAATCCCAGCACCGAGATGAAAGCTAGGGAAAGAGGGAAGATGCAGAAAAACATGTAGTAGGAAATGGACGCCGACAGATGAAGACAGTTGTCGGCTAAGAACTCCTTTACTGCAGTATGCAAGATAGCAATCACTTCCTTGCTTTTCGCTGCTATGCGGTGTCTTCTATCTCGAGATAAATACGTCTTCATCTTGTGGTGCTATCCTTCTATGCCTGATGGTAAAGCCCTTCCTGGGGAATGCAGGCTTTTCGCGACCATATATATTTAATTTTTAACACCTTTTTAGGCGCTTGTCAAGATGCGCCTGATAACTTTGGACGAATGAGGGTACTTTACAATAACATAAGCGTTATGCTAGAATGGTAAACGCCCGAAACACCTCGCATACTATAATACAATGCGAGAAGGGAGCTAACCATGAAGAGCGTAATCGAAGGCTTTCTAAACTTCCTCTCCGTAGAAAAGGGTTTCTCTCAAAACACCATCGTTGCTTACCGCAATGATCTGACCCAGTTTGCCGCTTTTGTCATGGCGCAACTGGCCGAACGAGGCTTAACGCCTGATGATTGGACGTCTGCCGATCGAGATATGCTCCTGTCCTTTATCTTGAGGCTCATGGAGAGGGAATATGCCCCGGCCACTGTCGCTCGGAAGATTGCCGCAGTGAAATCGTTCTTCGATTTTCTGGTGCGGGAAAATATCGTTGCAAGGGACCCGGCGGAGAATCTCGGCAGCACCAGGTTAGCCAAACCCCTGCCCAAGACTATCTCCATCTCCCAGGTTGAGGAGCTTCTCTCTCAGCCCACTCAACACTCAACCCCGGAGGCCAAAAGGGACAAAGCTATGCTGGAACTTCTCTATGCCACCGGCATGCGGGTGAGTGAGATCGTATCATTAAACGTGAACGACCTCAATCTGGATGATGGCTTCGTACGCTGCTTCGGCAAGGGATCAAAGGAGCGGATAATCCCTATCCACGAGCAAGCAATCAAGGATCTGATGACCTATATCCATGAGGCCCGCCCCCGGATAGCCTCTGATCAAGAGGAGGCGTTGTTCGTGAACCGCCACGGCCGGCGGCTCACCCGACAGGGCTTCTGGTTCATCCTGAAAAACTATGCTCAAGCGCTGGGGATCGAAGACTTGATTACCCCACATACCCTCCGTCACAGCATAGCCACCCACTTGCTTCATAGCGGGAAGATGAACCTGCGAGAGCTTCAGGAGTTCCTCGGACATGCCAACATCTCCACCACCCAGATATATACCCATCTTACCAGTGAGTATGTCCGGCGAGTCTACGAAAGCTCCCATCCGCGGGCAAGATAGACGGGGTTAATATCACCCTTGGGGAGACACCCGCGGACGAGGTTAAAGAAATGGAGAGACGTTTGCCAATCTTTATCGGAATCATCGGCGGGGCGAGATGCTCCTCGAAGATAGCTGAGATTGCGGCTGAAACCGGACGTGAGCTGGCCAGGCGCGGTGCTATCCTGATATGTGGGGGGCTGGGTGGGGTAATGGAGGCTGCCTGCCGGGGAGCCAGCCAAGCCGGGGGCAGAACCGTCGGTATCCTGCCCGGAGACGATGCCGCATCCGCTAATCCCTATGTAGATATCCCGATCGCCACCGGAATGGGGGAGGCGCGCAATGTCATCATTATAAAATCGGTGCAGGCCGTAATCGCCATTGACGGTGAGTTTGGAACCCTCTCGGAGATCGGCCATGCGTTGCGGAGAGGCATTCCGGTGATCGGACTGAACACCTGGTCTTTGTCGAGAGATGACAAGAGGGTGGATTCGATAATTCTCGCTGAGAACCCCATTGATGCGGTGGAAAAGGCCTTTGCCGCAATCCGAAGTAAAACCAGGGAGGACACCATGAAGATCGAGAAAATCAAAGCAATAGAGATTCTGGACTCGCGTGGCAACCCAACCGTGGAGGTAGAAGTCCTGCTCGGTGATGGAACCGTGGGACAGGCGGCGGTGCCCTCCGGGGCAAGCACCGGAACCCACGAGGCCATGGAACTTCGAGATGGCGATAAGAGCCGGTTCGGGGGTAAAGGGGTCTTGAAGGCGGTAGAGAATGTCAACCAGAGGATCGGTCCGGCCCTGTCCGGGATGTCTCCCCTGGAGCAAGAGGCTATCGACCGGAAAATGATCGAGCTTGACGGCACATCCACTAAGTCAAATCTGGGAGCTAACTCCATCCTGGGGGTTTCGCTGGCGGTGGCCCACGCGGCAGCGAGGTTCCAAAGGGTTCCCTTGTATCGTTATCTCGGCGGTGAAAACGCTAATCTTCTGCCCGTGCCCCTGATGAATATCCTTAACGGGGGGAAGCATGCCCTCGATTCCGTTGACTTCCAGGAGTTTATGGTCGTGCCGGCAGGGGCGGCAAGCTTCTCGGAGGCCCTTCGAATGGGCACGGAAATCTACCACTCGCTGAAGAAAATCCTGAAGGACAAAGGGCTGGCCACGGCGGTGGGGGATGAGGGGGGCTTCGCCCCGGCATTACCTTCGAATAAAGCCGCGGTAGAGGTGGTTCTCGATGCCATAGAGGCCGCCGGCTATAAGCCTGGCAATCAGTGCTTCATCGCCCTTGACCCGGCATCCAGCGAGTTCTACAACGATGGCCAATACGATCTTGTGAGGGAAGGACGAAAACTTACCAGCGCCGATCTCGTCGATTATTATGCCGCACTGGCCTCCGGCTATCCCATCATCAGCATCGAAGACGGCCTTGCCGAGGACGACTGGCAAGGGTGGCAATTGCTCAACGAAAAGATAGGTCGGAGAGTGCAACTGGTGGGGGACGATCTCTATGTCACCAACATAGAGAGGATCGCCAAAGGCGTTTCCCTAAAGTCAAGCAATTCGGTACTGATAAAGCTGAATCAGATCGGTACGCTGAGTGAGACCAGGGCTG
>JALPXQ010000017.1 GCA_023271515.1 Dehalococcoidia bacterium
TGTTCTGAACCGTTACAGTTTTTTCTGCCATGATACCTCACCCTGCCCATTATAACACTTTCTGCGGAGGACTATATGTGCTAGAATATGGATAGTACTCGCACGAGAGGAGTAAGATGGCAAAACGACGTGTGATGTTCACTTTTCCCACGGAGTTGATTCAGGAGCCGATCATTTACAATCTGGGACGTCGATTCGATGTGGTGACCAATATACGGCGTGTGGACGTAGCGGAGGACAAAGGGTGGGTGGTGTTAGAGCTTGAGGGGGGAGGACGAAGATATAGAACAGGGAATCGCCTGGGTGGGGTCCAAAGGGGTCAGGGTGGACCCGGTCATTGGGGATGCTCTGGAGGGTTGAAGGTTCATATCCCCGGGACCCGGCCAGGGCGGTAAATGATGGCGATGAGCTTACCATCGTGGCTATCGTCGCTGTGGGGTGAAGAATCAATGAGAGTGTCTACCTGGAGGCTACTATGAGAAGGGTCTATCTTGATTGTGCCGCCACCACACCTATGCGGGGTGAGGTTCTGGAGGCCATGTCGCCCTATTTCAACATCAGGTTTGGGAATCCATCGAGCATTCACTGGTTTGGACAGGAGGCCAGAGGAGCCATCGAGGAGGCGCGCGAGAAGGTGGCGGCGCTCATCGGTGGACGGGGTGAGGAGATCGTCTTTACCAGTGGAGGAACGGAGGCGGATAACTTCGCCATAAAAGGCACAGCTTACGCCAACGAACGTAGCGGCAATCATATCATCACCAGCAGCATTGAGCACCACGCGGTGCTCGAGAGTTGCCGGTTTCTGGAAAGGCGAGGAACCAGAGTTACCTATCTGCCGGTGGACAAGTATGGCCTGGTAGATCCCGAGGACGTCAGCGCAGCCATCACCGAGAAGACCGTCCTGATCTCGATCATGCACGCCAGCAATGAAGTGGGCACCATCGAGCCCATCGCCGAGATCGGCAAGATCGCCAGGGAGAGGGGCATCCCTTTGCATACTGATGCCGTGCAGACAGCGGGACACATCCCGGTGAACGTAGATGAACTGGGCGTTGACCTGCTATCCATGTCGGCACACAAGCTCTACGGGCCGAAGGGAATAGGCGCGCTTTATATCCGGAAGGGCACCAGGTTGGTTTCTTTCATGCATGGCGGCGAGCAGGAAAGAAGACGCCGGGCAAGCACCGAGAATGTGCCGGGGATTGTCGGATTCGGCCGGGCCGCAGAGCTAGCTCAGAGTGAGCTTGGTAAGGAATCCCGGCGCCTGACTTCGCTCCGCACAAAGCTGATTGATGGCCTCTTCGAGCGAATCGATCGCCTTACCCTCAATGGTCATCCGACAAAGCGATTGCCGAACAATGTGAATGTGAGCATCGAATTCGTTGAGGGGGAATCGATACTCCTCAACCTGGACCTGGAGGGCATCGCCGCTTCCACCGGATCGGCCTGCAGCTCCAGCAGTCTGGAGCCATCCCATGTCTTGCTGGCACTGGGCCTGCCACACGAACTCGCTCATGGCTCGCTGCGCTTTACCATGGGACTGTACACCACTGAAGAGGATATCGGCCGGGTGCTGGAGGTGTTGCCGCCGGTTGTGGCCCGGCTGAGGGCTATGTCGCCGCTTCTGAAGTAGCCGGGAATTTGACTGTCTTTTCCTCACATCAGCATCCTTAGAAATCGATACCCTCTTCAGGCTCATCTTGTATTGGGAAGAGACTCCCGCTTGACAATCCACCATCTCAGGTGTAAAATCTTAATGGGCTTTGGCGACCCGACATCAGCCAGGCAATACCGCTGGGGCTCAACTCCCATTGGATTTGTGAGCAAAAAGCAATAGGATGGGCATCCGATTAAGAACTAAGGGCACTTCATACGGAGTGAAGCTGCCAGAGAATAAACTTACTCAGGAAAGCCCCATCGAGCCTATTCCCCTACCACAAAAGGTGATCATTCCCCTGCATCAGAATATAGGGGCGCCATGCCAGGCCTTGGTCAAGAAAGGGCAGAAGGTGCTCGCTGGTCAGAAGATAGGCGATTCAGAGAGATTTGTCAATGCCCCTGTCCACGCTACGATATCCGGCGAAATATCTGCTATCACCACGGTGATAAATCCCCCGACAGGGCAACCGGTAGCGGCTTTCGTTATCACCTCCGACGGAGCGGATAGATGGGTGGAACTTGAACCTCCTGAGGAACCAGAGGCGCTCTCTGTAAAGGAGATTTTGGGGAAGATAAGGGGGGCGGGCCTGGTAGGGTTGGGAGGGGCTACCATCCCTACTCACGTTAAGCTTTCACCCCCTGAAGGGAAGAAAATAGATACTGTCATTCTAAACGGATGCGAGTGCGAGCCGTATATAACCTCAGACCACAGGGTGATGCTCGAATATGGGGAGAAGATACTCTCCGGGTTGAACATCATAAGGAAGGTGCTCTCTCCTCATAATATCTATATCGCGATAGAGGATAACAAGCCTGATGCCATAGATCACCTGGAAAAGCTGATACTGGCAATGGGATTCAAAGAGGATTTCAAAATAGTTCCCCTAAAATCGCAGTACCCCATGGGTGCTGAAAAAACCCTGCTAAATACCTTGCTGGGCCGAGAGGTTCCCATCGGCGGCCTCCCCTTAGATGTAGGTGTAGTCATTCACAATATAAGTACCACTAAGGCAATTCACGATGCCGTCTTTGAAGGCAAACCCCTTGTTGAGAGGGTGGTGACCGTCACCGGCGCCGTTAAGAATCCGAAAAATCTCTTAGTAAGGTTGGGCACACCGTTAAGGAATCTGATAGACTATTGCGGTGGAATAGACGGGAAAGCCGATGAGGTCATTCTTGGTGGACCTATGATGGGCATCTCCCAGCCCGACCTTGATTTTCCGGTAACTAAGGGAACCGGTTGTGTGTTGGTGAAGGAAAGCAGCCCAATAAGAGAGCGGGATTGCATCAGTTGCGGGAGGTGCCTTAAGGCTTGCCCCATGCATCTTATGCCCACCATGCTGGCCAAATATGCCAAGGCCGGCCGATATGACGACTGCAAAAAGTTTTACATTGATAATTGCTTTGAGTGCGGGACCTGCGCCTATGTCTGCCCGGCAAATATACCCATAGTGCAGTACACAAAGATAGCCAAAAGTGAACTCATCAAGAGGGCGGCAACCAGGTGATGAGAGGGTTTTTGGTCTCACCCGGCCCGCATCTTTGGAGAGGGCAATCCATAAGCAGGATAATGTATATTGTGGTGCTTGCCCTCATGTTTCCCACGATAGCCGGCATCTACCTCTTTGGTTACCGCACCCTGTTGGTTATGGCAGTGAGCATTGCAGTAGCAGTGCTGACGGAGTATGGGGTCAAGAAATTGAGGAAAAGGCCGTTTGTTATGGACGGGAGCGCGATCCTTACCGGGCTTCTCCTGGCATTGACACTCCCTCCAACGATACCCCTGTGGATGGTGGCGACTGGTTCGGTGTTTTCTATCGCCATTGTCAAGGAGGCTTTTGGCGGTCTGGGGCACAACATATTTAATCCGGCACTGGGGGGCAGGGCTTTTATGATGGTCAGCTTCCCAGCGGAGATGACCTCATGGGTGTTGCCGAGGGGTTTCGTTACCGATGCAGTAACCACAGCCACTCCGCTGGCTGAGGGGTTTGTGTGGCAACTTGATAGGCTCGAATTGTATAAGGCGATGCTATTAGGTAACATTGGTGGTTCCATAGGAGAGACATCAGCCCTGCTTATACTGATTGGCGGACTTTTGCTAATAGCACTCCGTATCATAGATTGGAGGATCCCTCTAGCCTACATAGCAACTGTGGCTCTCTTTACCTTCGCCCTTGGGCAAGATGCCATATTTCATGTCCTCGCCGGGGGCCTCATGCTGGGGGCCTTCTTTATGGCCACGGACTACGTAACCTCCCCTATCACTCCCAAGGGAAGGATAATATTTGGCGTTGGTGCGGGCCTATTAACGGTAGTTATTAGGCTTTTCGGAGGCCTGCCGGAGGGGGTTGCTTTCTCGATTCTCATGATGAACGCCGTCACCCCGCTTATTGACCGGCATATCAAGGTGAAGCCATACGGATTGAAGAAGGAGGGTTAAGAAATGATCTTGAAGAAAGTTTATCCAATAATCTCCATTACAATAGTCGTTTTCATAGCGGTCGCTCTGCTTAACTCAGCATATATCGTTGCCGCTCCTGCGATTGAACGTCAGAGGGAACTGAGAATGGAGCGTATGCTCAAGGAAATATTCCCGGATATGACCGACCGCACCGACGTCAATGGTATATACCGGATATACGCTAATGGGGATGAGATCGGCACTGCTTTCTTGGCCGTAGGTACCGGGTGGGGAGGGGCTATCAATATCCTGGTCGGGATCGAGAATGAGACGATAAAGGGAATAGCCATACTCTCACACTCTGAGACCCCGGGGTTGGGTGCCAGGATAACTGAGGATGAATTCAGGGATCAATTTGCCGGGTTACATATTGATAATGTTGCGCTCAGGCGGGATAACGGCAAGATAGATGCGATAACTGCGGCAACGATAAGCTCCAGGACGGTTGCCGATGCGGTTAGAGCTGCGGCGATGGACATCATTGAATCCCTGAGGGAATAAGTATGGGTAAATTCCGGAAACAGTTTGTATCGGGAATAATTGCCGCCAATCCGGTATTTATGCTCGGCCTGGGGTTATGCCCGGTGCTTGCGGTGAGCGTCGCTATTGACTACGGGATAGGTATGAGCGGAGCGGTTATGTTTGTTCTTATGGCGTCGAACATAGTAATATCCTTTATCAGGAAGTTTGTCCCGAGCATATCCAGGATTCCCATATTTATTGTTATAATCGCCACTTTTGTCACCATTACGACGCTGGTATTTGAGGCATGGATTCCGGCCCTTCACGAAGCATTGGGGCTATTCCTCCCACTAATTGTGGTGAACTGTATAATACTCGGAAGGGCGGAGGCCTTTGCTTCCAAGAACCCGGTGGCCAGCACTATTGCCGATACACTGGGTGCTACTGTGGGATTTGCCCTGGCGCTCGTCACCATCTGCTTTTTCAGGGAGCTGTTTGGAACAGGTAGCCTGTCACTGTTTGGTGTGCATCTATTCACACTGCCCGTCCTGGGGGAAGATCCGATACTCCTATTCATACTTCCGCCCGGGGCATTCCTGGTTATAGGGCTCTTGCTTGCACTACTCAGATGGAGGGGGGTGGCACAAAGTGAATGAGCTCATTGTGATATTCGTCAGCATGGCTTTCGTCAACAACGTTGTTTTCGCTAGATACCTGGGGCTTTGTCCTTACTTCGGTGTTTCCAAGAAAACGGGCCCTGCCTTAGGTATGGGGATGGCAGTCATATTTGTAATGCTCATTGCCGCGGCTGCAACCTGGCTAATTAACCACTATATCCTTATTCCGTTTAATGTTCAATTTATGCAAATCGTCATTTTTATACTGGTGATCTCGTCGCTGGTCCAGATAACAGAGCTGTTCATAAAGAGGACGAGCGCTACGCTTTATAATGCCTTAGGAATATTTCTTGCGCTTATTACCACAAACTGCGCGGTGCTGTTTGTTACCTTGTGGAACGCTTTACACAACTATACCTTCATTGAGAGCATAGTGTCTGCACTAGGCGCCGGCATTGGTTTTGCCCTTGCTTTAATACTCATGTCCGGCATACGAGAAAGGCTGGAGATAGCTGATTGCCCCAGATCAATGCGGGGATTGCCGATAGCCTTCATAGCGGCGATGATGCTGAGTCTTGCGCTGATTGGGTTGGGAGGGATGATATAAATGGATATTATAATTATACTCACCGGAATAGGGCTTATCTGCGGGGTAATGATATACGTTGTATACGTTGCAGTGCCCCATAAGGTGCAAGGGCTTGAAAAAACAGAGGAGATTGCCGGCATCCTGCCGGGGATAAATTGCGGTGCCTGTGGTCTACCGGGGTGCTTTGGTTATGCCCAGGCGCTGACAAAGGATGCAGACGTAATATTTAAGACCCCGTGCGGCGCTGTGTTGCAGGACGCTGAGGCGCTGGAGCGCCTGGAGAAGGCCCTTGGGATTACCCTGGATGCATCAGCGATGAGCAAAAAGGCTCTCGTCCATTGTAAGGGAAACTCGGAGACGATATACAATTACTCTGGGGTGGAGACGTGTAAGGCGGCAGCCCTGCTTCTCAGGGGGTATAGGAAGTGCCCATACGCCTGTCTGGGCATTGGGGATTGTGTGAGGGCCTGCCCCCAAGATGCAATATCAAAACAAGACGGAGCAATCGTTGTAGATCTGGAGAAGTGTACCGGATGCGGCCTTTGCCAGGCTGAGTGCCCCCAGAACCTCATCGAGCTGGTCCCAGCGGGGACGAAGATTGCCTTTCTCTGTAATCACGCACTATTGCGGGATATTCCAGGTAGGGAGAAATGCGATGCCGGTTGCATACACTGCCGGAAGTGCTTTAAGAGCTGTGAAAACGAAGCGATAGTGTGGAACAAGGAGAGGGCCATACCTGAATTCGATATTGAGAAATGTACCCTCTGCGGAAAATGTATAGAGGCCTGTGAGCAGAATACACTAGCCAGCTTTCGCCCCCGTTCTCTTGTAAGTCCCACCATTTAGCGCTTATAATTATTAAGCGCGGTTTCGCTTCAATGACCAAGCTGAAAAATGCGTCCGGACTTTGGCTGACCTTCATCCTCTTATTTGGCTTCTGGCTGGTGCTATCCGGCCAGATGGACATAATGCACCTTGGTCTCGGACTTGTTTGCTCTCTTTTGGTTGCCCTCTTTTCTCATGATTTGCTCATAAAAGAAGGCACCTTTCGTTCTCTGGTCATTCTCATCAGATTTATACCATATCTTGGATGGTTAGCCTTTCAGATCATTATCGCTAACATTAATGTTGCGCGCCTGGTGCTGGACCCCAGATTGCCGCTGCGCCCGGGAATTATAAAGTTAAATTCCCGGCTGAAAAGCGATGTGGCTCAAACAACGCTTGCAAATTCAATTACCCTGACGCCAGGCACCATGACCGTGGATGTGGTGGGAGGTGACTTCTACATTCATTGCCTGGCAATTGAGGACGAAGAAAAGATTCTGGATATAGAGAGAAAGTTTGAGAGACAGGTAGAACGGCTGTTTAAGAAATGAGTGTGTATCTTGTGATCGTGCTGGCGTTGTGTTTTACCGCTCTGCTGTGTACTTATAGACTTATATCCGGGCCTACTCTGCCTGACCGGATAGTAGCGGCACAGGCAATCACCACCAAGACCCTGGCGATCCTGACGCTGCTTGCCTTTATGTATGAGCAGATGATATTCCTTGATATCTCCCTAACCTATGCCGTGCTGGCATTCCTGTCGGTCCTGGCGGTCGCAAGATACTTAGAGCGAGGGAAGGTTGGATGATAGTCGAGATATTGATGGTTCTCTTTCTCTCTGTGGGGGCATTGTTTTTCCTTATAGGAACTATCGCTCTCCTTAGATTTCCTGATGTCTATACCAGGCTTCATGGTGCAACCAAATGCGATACCTTGGGGCTGGGTCTGATACTGGCGGGGCTAATGCTGCATGAGGGGGCAACTCTTTCCACTGCCAAAATTGCTTTCATTATAATCTTCGTCTTTCTAACCGGTCCCACCGCGGCCCATGCCCTGGCCCGGGCGACCTATAAACACGGTGTGAAACTATGGGGCAAAAGTGTGGTGGATAGATACAAGGACTTGCCCTGAAGCATAGAAATTTCAAAGTGCAGAATGCAAATTGAAAAATGCAGGGAAAACTTCATAAGACTCACTGGAAAAATTTGACTTTTGCAATTTGCAATTTCCAATTTGGATTTACCCGAACGGAGTGAGGGGTATCTTGAGCGATGGGGATATTTGAGTTCATACTGATGTCTTTTCCGATATTGCTGGCCATCGCAGTGGTCTTTGTGCGGGATTTGCTGGCCGCAACCGTTGTTTTCCTGGTCTACAGTCTCATCATGGCCATAGTGTTCACTCAGTTAAAAGCCCCCGATGTGGCCCTAACCGAGGCAGCAGTGGGTGCAGGAATTACCACCCTGCTCTTCATTGTCACCATAGCCAAGACAACCCGGAGGGAAGAAGATGACTAGGGCCAAACATCTGGTGCCAGTTCTTGTCTTACTGGGGATCGGGGTCATACTTACCATGGCGGTGATCGATATGCCGGCATTTGGCGATCCTGAGGCACCCGCTCATCGCCATGTCGCCCCCCGGTATATCGCCAGGGCCTATGAGGAAACCGGGGTGACCAATATGGTTACCGCAGTTCTTATTGACTATCGCGGATACGATACTCTGGGCGAACTCACCGTGATATTTGCCGCCGGGGTAGCGGTGTTGTCGCTTCTGGTGGGGAGAAAAACCAGATGACCACCATTGTTATTAAGACGATTGCCCGGGTACTGGTGCCATTCCTGCAACTGTTCGGGTTCTATATCATAGTGCATGGACCGGTTAGCCCTGGCGGCGGCTTCCAGGGAGGGGTAATTGTGGGGGCGAGTATGATACTGCTGGCGTTGTCTTACGATTTATCCAGCGCCGAAGATAGAGCAAGCCATAAGGTAAGAATCATTATGGATAGCACAGGTGCTCTGCTCTTTGCCGGAATCGGACTCTTGTGTTTGCTGGTCGGGGGAGTTTTCCTGGAATATGGTATAATTCCACTCCCTATGGCTCCGGCCGAAGTCAGGGGACTCATGATTCTACTCGTTGGAGTGGCAATCGGGATTCACATCATGGCGCTGGCAGCCTCATTATTTTTGCACCTGGCGGAAGAACATGATACTTGAGTTGATAGTTGCCAATTTTCCTTATTTTGTTTCTGTGGTGCTTTTCCTCGTGGGTCTCTATGCCATGATAGTGCGGAGAAATCTCATCAAGAAGATTATGGGACTGAATATCCTCTCTACCTCAGTGTTCCTATATCTCATATCAGTGGCTTATAAAGAGGGCGGGGCCCCTCCCATCAGAGTTTCTGAGGTAGAAGTATATGTGAATCCACTTCCACATGCCTTAGTGCTCACTGGAATTGTGGTCGCCCTAGCACTGACCAGTTTTGCCCTCGTTCTAACGATTAAGATATATAAAGAATATGGGACTTTAGATTCAGACAAACTGATGGATCTGTGACTGTAATGGACCATTCCCCCATATTGGTGGTGATAACGCCATTTGTCGGTGCTTACCTGAGCCCATTACTGGGGCTATGGAGGGAAAGGCTTTGCTATCCGGTAGCTGTGGCAGCGGCACTGCTTTCATTATTCTTCTCATTCAGACTGGCTGGCTCCGTACTCACATCGGGTACCATTCGATACTGGGTGGGGGGCTGGGAACCCCCCTGGGGGATTGAGTTAGTGGTGGACCCCCTCAGCGCTTTTATGTGCCTCACCATATCCCTGGTCAGCCTCCTTGCGGTGATATATTCTAAGAACTTCATAGAGAAAGAGCTACCCCGGGGAAAGATGACTTCCTATTATACCCTGATATTGCTCTTAATCGGTGGCATGCTTGGGGTGGTGGTTACCGGTGACCTTTTTAACTTATTTGTGTTGACCGAGATTTTCTCCGTAGCTGCATACGCACTGGTAGCTATATCCGGGAAAAGAGGCTCGTTCATAGGCAGCTACCGCTATCTGATACTGGCCTCAATCGGTACCAGTCTCATACTGCTGGGAACCGGCTATCTCTATATAATCACCGGTACGCTTAACATGGCGGATTTAGCTGTCAGACTCCCCGCTTTTTATGACTCCTGGGTGGTATTCGGGGCTCTTGCCTTTCTCCTGATCGGCTTTGGCATCAAAACCGCCCTTTTCCCCCTGCACACCTGGCTGCCGGGCGCATACTCCATCGCCCCGGCGCCGGTAACCGCCATTTTCTCCGCCGTGGTCTCAAAAGTGGGCGGCTATTCCCTCATCAGGGTACTTTTTACCATCTTCGGGCTCGAATTCATCACCGACCTGGTACCCGTTGCACCGGCACTGACGTGGGTGGCGGCGGCGACCATACTTGTCGCTTCTATGTTTGCTATATCGCAGACGAGTCTCATGAGGATGCTAGCCTATTCCAGTGTGGCTCACATTGGCTATGTGGTGCTCGGCGTGGCACTGGCTGTGGAGATGGGGATGACGGGAGGCATACTTCACATCTTTAACCATGCCCTGGCAACAGGATGTCTTTTCTTCTGCGCTGGGGCGGTGATCTATAAGACGGGGATTCGTCATATAGATGATCTCCGTGGTTTGGGCGGTAAGATACCTCTCACTATGGCAGCATTTACTCTGGCGGCGGCCTCGAAGGTGGGTATCCCGCCGAGTGCCGGATTCGTGAGCAAGTTTTATCTCTCCCTGGGGGCTCTGGAGGCAGGAGAGTGGATATTTGTCATCGTAATACTCCTGGCCAGCCTTATGAGCGCGGTATTTTATCTGCGAGTTATTAACCTGATATTTTTTGGCGGAGATAAGCATGAAGTTCGGAGGGATGAGCTTCCTCTTAGCATGCTCTTTCCTATAATTATACTGGCTCTGGGGTGTGCGGTCTTCGGTATATTTGTGGGAATACCCTTACAATTGGTGGAGCCGGCAGTAATGGTGTTATCGGAATTATGAGTATGCAGAACACTATAAGGCATAGTTGAAAGGAAGATGGGAGCGATTCATCCGGCGGTTATATTCTTTGTCGGGGCAGCCCTCATACCCCTCTTCAAGGGGAAGGCCAGAAGTATATTCGTTGTGGGTGTGGCTCTAGCCTCCTTTATCTATATGCTGTTTCTCGAGCCACAAAAAGGATGGGAATTTTCCTTCTTAGGGTTCAATGTCGTTCTCTTTAATGCCGATAGATTAAGCCTCTTTGTGGGATATATCTTCGTCCTCATCGGGCTACTGATTATCCTCTACTCTATTCATGTCAAAGAAAATGAACACCATATCTTCTCTTTCCTCTACATGGGCAGTTCGCTGGGGGTGGTGTTTGCCGGTGACTTCTTTACCTTTTTCATTTTCTGGGAGATTCTGGCGGTCACCGCTGCGGTTCTTATATGGCTTAAGAGGGATGAAAGATCGCTGGGAGCGGGATTCAGGTACCTCATAATGCATCTTATCGGCGGGGGCATTCTGCTCATAGGGATATTGCTGCATTTTTTCACTACAGGCTCAATGGAGATCGGTGGGTTAACCGGAGTGCCGTTTGCCCTTATCTTGGTAGGCATCGGATTCAAGGCCGCCTTTATCCCTCTTCATACCTGGCTGCCGGATGCCTATCCCAAAGCCTCCCTTACCGTTAGCGTCTTTCTGTCTGTTTTTACCACCAAAGCGGCGGTATATGCCCTGGCAAGGTCATTTCCCGGGATTGAGATAGTGGCCTATATGGGGGGAGTCATGGCTCTCTACGGCGTTACACTCGCCTTACTCCAGCACGATGCCCGGAAACTCTTATCATATCACATTATCAGCCAGGTCGGTTATATGGTGGCCGGTGTGGGAATCGGGACTCAACTGGGCATAGACGGGGGGCTTTCCCATGTTTGGAATCATATACTCTACAAGTCGTTGCTCTTCATGTGCATCGGCGCAGTGATCTATCGAACGGGAAAGGATGATCTCACCGAACTTGGTGGGCTGGCAAGGAAGATGCCGGTAACCACGATTGCCTGCATCATCGCCGCCCTCTCTATTTCTGGTGTGCCTCTGTTCAATGGGTTTGTAAGCAAAGCGATGGTATATGAAGCTGCCGATTATCATGATGTGTTATACTGGATGCTGAAACTGGCATCGGTGGGAACCTTTCTATCCTTTTGTAAGTTCACCTACTTCGGATTCTTAAGAAAAAAAGAAATCGAAGCCAAAGAAGCTCCCCTCACAATGACCATCCCCATGATCATCGTCGCTTCCTTATGCGTTCTGGGAGGTCTTTACCCGAATTTACTGGGTAACATTCTCCCATATCAGAGCGAGCTGCCTGTCTATACATTAGGCAAATTGACCGACACTATGCTGCTCCAGGGGGTAGCAATTGCCATATTTTTCTTTGGCAGGCAGTTGTTTATCCCTCACCGCAGAGAGATTCTTGACTTCGATTACATCTACATAAGAGCGGCCGGCGGCTTCATGTGGTTTTGCAGAAATCCAGTCTCATCCCTGGCGAGCGGTATGGATTCAATGTTTGCTCACCTTGCCCGAATATTTGTGGGGACAGCCAGACATTCGCCACTAAGAGTTCTTGAAGGCCTGGCAGGGTGGATGGATAGATTATCCCTGGCAGCAGAAGAAGCCTCTAATCGTAGAGTGCAAAGAGAGAAGATGGCAACATCAGAGCAAGGAAATGTAGATGTCAAAAGCATAGATTCTGCCCTGTTCCTGGTTGCCCTGATGCTCGCCATGTTTCTCCTGTATCTGGCGGTGAAGCATCTCTTGTAAACTTACCATCAATGAAGTAAGATAGAAATTAGCCCTTCAGGGTTTCACAGGGCTTATGAAGGGCTGAAGCCTTAATTTCGCACAGTCGGAAGAGGAGCCAGGGCGTGTCTATCAAAGTGAAGTTCATGTCGGCACTGCGAAGCGTCACCGGCACCCCGTCGGTGGAGCTCGACCCTTCCCTTAATACGCTGGAGAAGGTAATGGAGGAATTGCTTCGATTATATCCGCAACTGAAAGATGAAATGTTTTATCCTGACGGAACAATTGACTTTGTTTATCAGCTGATACTCAACGGGGAGCGCCTATCCTGGCCGGATGACAAGGATGTCAAGGTGTGCAACGGCGATCAACTAGTATTTATGGTCTTCATGGCCGGCGGGTAAACGGGGGATGTTGTTTCTGTCTCGGCTATCTGGTATACTTTATTTTGACCGCTACGCTCTCAAGCGGGAAGAAGGTGAGGAAACTCGGGCCTCCATCGTCTAGGGGACTAGGACAGCGGCCTTTCAAGCCGCAAACAGGGATTCGAATTCCCTTGGAGGCACCACATTTTACAGATCAGCACTATACTCGAAACCAGGGCTTGACAGGAAGCGAGTTTTGTATTTAGAATAGATGTGACTACTCAGGTTCAGAGTTCCAGCGTTCAAGGGTTCCCCTGAGGGTCACCCCGAAGGGTTAGAAAACGATGAACATACACCAGGCTTCGGCAAGCTCAGCAGAAGTATGAATATAAGGCGAGCAACCGTGAACTGTGAACCCCTGGGCCTGCGGGGGGCAGGCCTGACAACCTGAGTAGTTACGAATAGATAAACCTGTGGGGGTCTCTCTGGTCATGCAAATTAACGCTGCTCAGCAACTTAAGAGCCCTCTGGGTGATACCCGTTATTACTCTATTGATGAGACTACCAGGGAAGGTTTCCACATACGAGGGGAAGCAAAGTTAGTCCGTACTAACCGCAGTATTCTGGTCACCGGGCAGTTTATAACCGTCGTCAGATGCACCTGCAGCCGGTGCCTGGAAGAATTCGAATGCCCATTGGAATTTGAAATGGAGGAAGAGTACTTTCCGGCGGGCGCCATACCGAACGGACTGGCAGGTCCGGATGATATGGATGGTTTTGCCATCGGAGGTGACCATATCCTTGACCTGAACGAAGCTGTGCGGCAGAACATTCTCATCGCCCTTCCCGCGAAGCCTCTCTGTCAGGTAGAGTGTGCGGGATTATGTCAGAGATGCGGCCATAATCTGAATTACGGTCCCTGCAATTGTGTAGAGAAGCAAGGGGACCCTCGCTGGACTCCATTGGGGGCACTGCTTTCCACTGAAATCGCCGGAGATAATTATGGCTCTACCTAAGAGGAAAACATCAAAGAATCGTCAGGCTACCAGGCAAAGTCACCAGGGATATTCCCTGCCCAGTCTCGCTCTTTGCCCGCAATGTCGCAAACCCAAACCTCCTCACCAGGTGTGTCCTGCGTGTGGAAGCTATCGCGGGAGAAAAGTATATCAGGTTACGAAAACCAAGAGATGACCAAGATGAAGACCATCCTGTGTGATCTTCTCGGCATCGCATATCCGGTCATCCAGGGAGGGATGGCCTGGCTGGGCACCTGGGAGCTTTCATCCGCCGTTTCCAGAGCGGGCGGACTGGGCATTATCGGGGCAGGTAATGCCCCGCCTGAGTGGGTGCGAGAGCAGATTCGCCGTACTAGAGAGCAAACTCAGAAGCCCTTCGGGGTGAATATTATGCTCATGTCTCCATTTCTCGAGGAGGTCATCGCTGTTATATTGGAGGAGAAGGTGTCCATTGTGTCCACCGGTGGAGGCAACCCGGGGGCTTATATCCGCAGATTCAAAGAGGCTGGCATGAAGGTGATCCCGGTGGTCTCCAGCGTTGCTCTGGCCCGGCGTCTGGAGCGAGCAGGGGCCGATGCCCTGGTAGCCGAGGGGTTGGAATCGGGGGGGCATGTCGGCGATACCACAACGATGGCACTGGTTCCCCAGATAGTTGACTGCGTGAGTATCCCGGTGATCGCTGCAGGGGGGATTGGTGATGGAAGGGGCATGGCAGCGGCACTGGCTCTGGGGGCGCAGGGAATTCAGATGGGCACCCGCTTCATCTGCAGCACTGAGTGTGTCGCCCATTCCCAATTCAAGGAGACGATTCTCAAGGCTCAGGATAGAGCTACAGTGGTTACCGGAGAATCCACCGGGCATCCAGTGAGGGTGATCAAGAACAGGCTGGCCCGTCAGTTCCTGGCGATGGAGAAGGATGGGGTATCCATCGAAGATCTGGAACGTTTCGGAGAGGGCAAGCTGCAGCTAGGAGTGATCCAGGGAGATGTGGAGAATGGGTCTTTGATGAGCGGGCAGATTGCGGGGCTGGTAGGATCGATAAAGCCGGTTCGCACCATCGTCGAGGACACGGTAGCTGAGGCGGAATCGATACTTGCCCGTCTCGGAAAAGGAGGTAAGGGGTAAGGGGTAATGGGTAAGGTCGCCTTTGTCTTCCCCGGGCAGGGGTCTCAGGTAGTGGGGATGGGGCGTGATTTATTTGAGGTATCTCCCCGGGCACGACAGGTCTTCGAAGAGGCCGACGAAACGCTTGGATTTTCGCTCTCCAGTCTTTGTTTTAGTGGCCCGGAGGACAAGCTGCGCCAGACGGTGAATACCCAACCGGCGGTAATGACCACCAGCTTAGCCTGCCTGAGAGCCGCATTTGGGAAGGGGAATGGCTTACAGCCGGCATTTGTTGCCGGACATAGTTTGGGGGAGTACACCGCCCTGGTGGCCGCAGGGGTACTGAGCTTCTCTGATGGCCTACGTCTGGTCCAGGAGCGCGCTCGTCTAATGCATGAGGCTGGGCAGAAACGCCCCGGTGGGATGGCTGCCGTTATCGGCCTCGATCTGATCTCCCTGGAAGAGGTTTGTCAGGAGACCGGCACTCAGATCGCAAATATCAACTCCCCCGATCAAACTGTGATCAGCGGCACAAACAATGGCCTGGCGTGGGCTATGGACCTGGCCAAGACCAGAGGCGCAAAGAGAGTGGTGCGATTGGGCGTCAGCGGTGGTTTCCATTCCTTCCTTATGCAGTCTGCCGCCGAAGGCCTGGCCAGAGCAGTTTCGCGATTTGATTTCTCCCATCCCCTGGTTCCGGTCGTTGCCAACACCACTGCCCATCCCGCTTCCACAGCGGAAGAGATAAGAAGTGGAATTCTGCGGCAGGTGTGTGGTTGTGTCCACTGGCAATCCTCTATCGAGTACATGATCGATGCCGGGGTTTCGACTTTTGTGGAGATCGGCCCCGGGCGGGTACTCACCGGGCTGATCAAGAGAATCACTAAAGATGTTGAGGTTCTCAACATCAGCGATGTGGACTCCCTTTCGGCGATGCGTCCCTAAGGAACTTCCCAAATACTATTATGACTGGCGTTCGACGCAAAGCCCGCATAATCGCTTTGCAGGCTCTATACGAATTCGATTGTGCCGGGCACGATCCGGCCTCTTCTACCTCGCGGCTGATCCGCGAGAGGCTACTTCCTGAGGATGCTGCCTCGTTTGCCCATGAACTGGTGAACGGGGTTCTGGATAGCAAAGAGGAACTTGATGCCCAGATACGGAGATTCGCCCCCAGCTTCCCGGTGGAGCAGCTCTCAATGGTGGACAGAACCATACTGCGGATGGCCATCTATGAGATGATGATCGGAGGCAAGGTGCCGGTCAAGGTTACTATAAATGAGGCCGTGGAACTGGCAAAGACCTTCGGCAATGAGAATTCCTCTAAATTCATTAATGGGGTTCTGGGTTCGGTTAGCGCAATGATCTTAGAGCGTTGAATAGCATGCCCCTGAACCCCTGGTCAGGTCCAGGAGCAGTCTTGTCAGGAACTTACAACTTTACCAGGGAGGAGAAGATATGGCCACAGTTTTCGAGCGAGTCAGGAAAATTATCGTGGAGCAACTTGGTGTCGAAGAGGAAGAGGTAACACCTGAGGCTTCATTCGCTGATGATCTAAATGCGGATTCTCTTGATCTGGTGGAGCTGGTGATGGCGTTTGAGGAGGAGTTCGGAGATGACACCAATCCGCTGGAGATACCAGATGAGGACGCTGAGAAATTACTAACCGTGAGGGACGTGATTGATTACCTGAAAGAACGCGGGTTTGAGGATGATTAATCCATAGGGGGTCTCAAGTTGGCAACTCTCGCTGATCTATATCGTGAAATCGCGCTCTGTCGAGATTGTGAGCTGGCAGAATGCCGCAATATGGTAGTGCCTGGAGAGGGGGCCGAGGATGCTGCGATAATGTTCATCGGCGAAGCCCCGGGATTTCACGAGGACCAGCAGGGGCGGCCATTCGTGGGCGCTGCCGGGCAGTTCCTGGATAATCTATTGCACTCAATTGGCCTTGATCGAAGCAAGGTCTACATCTGCAATATCATCAAGTGCCGGCCTCCGGGCAATCGGGATCCACTCCCCAGGGAGGTGGATGCCTGCCGGAGGTGGCTTGAGCGCCAGATTGAGCTCATCGATCCCCGGATGATTGTTACTCTGGGGAGGCACTCTATGAGCAGGTACTTCCCCGGTGCAAGCATAAGCAAGGTTCATGGCACGGCGCGGAACCTCGATGGCAGGATATGCTTTGCGATGTATCATCCGGCTGCCGCCCTGCATCAACAGAGCCTGCGCCGCACCATCGAGGCGGATATGCTCAAGATCCCCGGCCTACTGGCCCAGGCTGCGGACACAAAACCAGCTCCGGAGCCCAGGCAACTGAGCATGTTTTAGGGAAATGGCGAATAAGGCTTGTCCTCGCGAAGGCGGGGAGAGGAGGGGGGCAATGATAAGCACCAGGATCAAATTCACCTATGGCGATTATCTTCAACTGCCGGAGGACAAACGCTACGAGCTTATTGAGGGGGAGTTCTTTATGGTTCCTTCACCAAGTTGGTCACATCAAACGATCTCTGCTCGCCTGTTCAGAGCCATAGACAACTATGTCAGGACTCACAAACTGGGCGAAGTCCGCTACGCCCCACTGGATGTTGTTCTCTCCGAGGAGAACGTTCTTCAGCCGGACATATTGTTTGTTTCCCGCGAGCGACTCAATATTATCACCGAGAGAAACATCCAGGGAGCTCCCGATCTGGTTGTGGAAATACTCTCCCCTGCCACGGCCCAGAGGGACAAGGAACTCAAGCAAAAGCTGTATGCCAGGTTCGGCGTTCAGGAATACTGGCTGGCGGACCCCATCGCCAGGACAATCGAAGTGATGAGCCTGGCAGAGACCGGGTTTGAGAGCGTCGGGCTGTACCACGAGGGAGCCATTCTAAGATCTCCCCTTCTGAGGGGGCTTCCCATCGGGCTTCAGGAGATATTCTCAGGAATCCAGATAGATGGCAAAAGTTAGCATAAGGCGAAGACGAACCCTGCCGAGATCGCGCAGGAATGGCATAGGCTGGCGTGCTTTGCGATCCGTTATGCCCGGACTGTTTCTGCGAGTGGTATTGGTTGGACTTATCGTTGGTGTGCTATTCTTCCTCCACGAGACCATCTCCAGAGTGATACTGCGTTCCCTGGGGCTGGCCATAATCCCGGTGCTGCTATGGATTGTTATCCTTGCCTGGATACTATGGAGAGGCCGCTTCGGCAGTCTGCTGCGGCACTGGAACTTGTGGCTCGGGGCTTTGCTGCTCAGCGCTGCCGTTATAGGTGTAATGGCCCTCTTTCGTCCCGCGGTAACTATAGCCGGTGTTTCGTTGCGTGAGGTAACCCTGGCTGGATATCTGGGAGGGCGTATCGTGGGAACGTCCTACGAGTGGGTCAGGCTTCTGGGCCTGGTTTCGCTGGGT
>JALPXQ010000018.1 GCA_023271515.1 Dehalococcoidia bacterium
ATGCGCCTATTGGAGAACATCGCATAGATGTTAGTTTCTGGGACGGCAGAGTCACCCTTTTTGTTTATATCACAAAAACTCATGAAGGAAAACCTGGTACGCTGAGGCTTACCACGGTTAATAGAGATGGTGATAAAGTGCGAGGTGCAATTGTTAGTGCTTATATGAATGGCGAGCAAATAAGTCAAATGATGACAACAGCGGCAGGACTTATTAGCATGGATCTTGAAGAAGGAATATATGACATAAAGATTGAGAGAGCAGGATATGAGATTAAATGGGTAAGAGATGTTAGAATACGAGTGAGGCGAGATACTGATATTGGTATCATAGTACTTGAACGTGAACCTTTTGCTGCTGAAGTTAGAGTGGATGTACCATCAAAGACAATTACTGCTGGTACGCGCCCTGTATTTGCAATCACTATTGAGAATATAGGCGAATTTGACGATACTTTTAAACCGCATGTTACCGAGCTTCCGCCTGGATGGCATGCAAGATACATGGTTAGGGATACAGAGGTTACAGAGGTCTTTATAAGATCAGGTGAATCAAAGACCCTTGATCTTGAAATAATCCCACCGCATGGCATTGGAATTGGAGATTATAATTTTACAAGTGTTATCGAATCATCTGCTCTGGTTTATAAAGAAGTATTGTCTTTGAGTATACGGGGAACAATTGACATGCGGGTAGGTTTTGATAGACTCCGAGTTGAAATGAGACGTGGCGATACGGCATCCTTTGAAGTTACGGTTAGAAATCATGGTAGAGGTATATCACTTACAGATGTTCGCCCTGATGTCAGTGCGCCTGAGGGATGGCATGTTAAGATCACACCAAGATCTGTTACACGCATTGCACCTGGTGAGAGAAAAGTATTCAATGTAGTTGTGATACCTCCTGCAGATATTGTTGCTGGTGAATACAGATTAAGAATGACAGTTGGAAGTGATCAAATTAGCGAAGAAGCTGAATTTAGAGTGATTGTAGCAGAAGGACCATTCCTGGCATTATTTGGGGTGGCAATTCTTATTGTGGTGGCAATTGGTTTGTGGGTTATATTTAAGAAGTTTGGGAGGCGATAAATCGTAGATGTAGATGGTGAATAATAAAGGTTCGTGCATTTTATCATTCCAATTAATAATATGCCTGTCGATAGCCGGAACGGCAGTCTACAAGCGCTTGACATAGCAAGACAAGCGTGCAATAATAGTGTAATCAAACTCGAAAGGAGGACACCCATGCGTGTCAAAGAATCGAGTCCTGAACCCTCTCCTCGGTCTGGGCAAGCCTGGGGTGCGTCTTCACATCTACGACTGCGGTACAACCCCTAAGATCGAGGAAATCGTTAGATTCATAAATAAGCATGTTATACGCAATCGGCTTAATCAAAAAAGGTAAAGGCTATGAGAAAAGAGAATTCTCAGAAAAATCAAGGAAAACTGGAGTTGATAACTCGTAAGTGGTGGTTTTTACTCCTTTTCATTCTACTTGGGACAATAGTTCCACCTATCGTTACAAGAGGATTTGACCCTGCCAAGATTGGAGAAATCATACTTTATCTGCTTGACCACGCTTTAATTGGATATTTACCCCCTTCATTCTATATAGTTTTCAAAATTATTCCGATTGTTTTGATTTTCTTTTTGCTCTTATTTGGAAACAGAGTTAGGCGGATATTCAGTCTCTACGTTGGTATTGCTTATCTTTTATTTGCAGTTCTTCAAGGCATTGCGATAACCGAAAGGTATGGTTTTGGAATTGTGACAGGTAATTTTATCCAAATGCTAATCATTGCTGCCTTTTGGTTCTGGGAAGCATCTATTAATGAAAATAATTTCTCCCCTCAAAAAATACCTATCATAAGATACTGGGTTGTTCCATTAGCATTTTTAGCTTTTTGGGCTCCGATAAACCTTGAAACAATGCAACCTGATTTTAATTTCGTTTATTTATTCACAAATTCGGCTGGTTTAGCCTTTTGCATGATGACACCTGTATATCTTGCAATACTTACTCTTTATTATCCTAAGGTTAATATCGCAGTACTTCGGGTTACAAGCCTTGTTGGAATAATCATTGGTTTTTGGAATATGGTAGTGAATTTTTTGATTGAACCCGATATTTTGTGGTGGAATGGAGTTCTACATCTTCCCTTAGTGTTTATCTCTATATATGCTTTCATCCTTTCCTTCAGAAAGACACGATTGGT
This sequence comes from Dehalococcoidia bacterium, assembly GCA_023271515.1. Classification (GTDB taxonomy): domain Bacteria; phylum Chloroflexota; class Dehalococcoidia; order SZUA-161; family SpSt-899; genus BS503. Next base: position 2,216 of record JALPXQ010000018.1, read on the forward strand.
AACAACCACAAAGGAGATAAAATGATGGAAACAAGCCAACTGCGCATAACAGCAGATAAAAGACTTCGTTTCACTTCGCCCAAATTGCCTTCGGCAACTTCTTTTCTCCACAAAACGATCTCACAATTGAAGCCCTTCATGTGGATGATTCCCCGGAAAGGAGCACGAGAGACCTGATAGTTCAGGTGAACGCTGATGATCCCGCCAAGCTAATCGAGGACCTCACCACTCGGGGATACAGGGTGGAGATCAGAGAGCGCTGTTGCTGATCATTTTACCCACAGTGGTGCAAGGGCAGCAGGGTTCCTGCCTCCAGTAAGATATCACGCCGAGGGGGGGGGGTTTCTGGGCGCGGAGGTAAGCAGGAGGTGATGATGAGGTTGTCATTGCGCATACTTATCCTGTGCTTGATAGTGAGCCTCGGTGCGGGGATCGGCATAGGACAGGCCATCGAGGCGAGGCAAATACGAGCCCTTAGCTCGCAGATCGCCCGACAGGAAGAGCTCATATCCGACCTCAGCTTGGAGGCCGGGCAACACGAGGAACATGTGTCCGCCCTCAATTCAGAGATCAGAAGCCTGACGGCCGAAATCGCACGCCTGGTCCCGGACATTGCGGAGAAACAAGCCTCTTATGACTTGCTTCTGGCAAAATACAACAGCACACTAGAACAACTAGGAACTTTGCAGACAAGCTTTACAAGGTTGTCTCAGGAATACGAAGCCCTGCGGAAGAACTTCGAGGCACTGGAGGACACGAGCAACGGTGCGGCCGTTGCGGAATTGAGCAGACTCCGGGAACAGGTATCACTCCTTGAGAGACAGAATAGCCTGTTGCACATTCAGGTGGCGCAACTTACCGCCCAGCTTACTCCTGCCCCCCATCACGCCGTTGAGGGCAGAGAGATATGGGGGAAGCCAGAGTTCAGAAGCAATGCCTGGGCAGGGCGAGATTATGAGCTCAAGCGCAAGATCGAAGAGATTGCGCGAACCTGGCACGAAACGCATACCTTCATCGAAGGCGAGATGGATTGCAACGATATAGCAGTCAGTCTCCACAACATGCTGCTCACCGCGGGTATCAAGTCAGTCCTCGTGTTCGGTAACCTGGAGATGGTAGGAGAGACGTTTGAGGAAGCGAACCACACCTGGTTATACGTCTTCAACGCCCGGGGAGAGGTGATCTATCTGGAACCGACAACCGGCGAAGTTTTTTATGGCCGCCTGCCCGACGGCTCGACAAACCCGCGGGCTATCCCCTACCGGGAGGGCTTTATCTACTTAAGGCCATCTGATCTTCGCAGAGATCTCAAGGGGAGGTGGTAGAGGAGGACATTGCCTCGAGCTTCTGGTAAACCCTGTGGGTCTCCTCGGCCGTCTTGCTCCAGCTAAAGGCTCTCGCTCGCCTCAGGCCTCTCGCTATTAGCCTTGCTCTCAAGTCCTCGTCTTTGATGACCATTCTCATCGCTTCAGCTATTTCGTCCACCTGGTAAGGATTAACGAGAATGGCCGCATCGCCGGCAACCTCCGGAAGGGAAGTCGCGTTCGAGGCTACCACCGGGCAGCCGCAGGCCATGGCTTCCAGGAGAGGAATGCCAAACCCCTCGTAGAGGGATGGATAGGCGAGAAGCAAGGCCCCGGAATAGTATCTGGCCAGCTCCTCATCACTGACATGTTCTAGAAAGATGACTTCCCCTCTCAGCCCGAGTTCCGCCACTTTCCTCAAAGTGCGCGCCCTGAATTCCATGCTCCTCCCTTCGGTTCCCGCTTTAACCAGCTTCAATTCAGGGAAGCATCTCCTTACCGTGGCAAAGGCCTCAAGAAGCCTATCCAGATTCTTTCTTGGCCTCTCGGAGCCCACATAGATGATGTATGGGAAGTCAAATGGATTCTCATTTCTAAACCTGAAGATGGCGTGGTCTATGCCGTTGTAGATGACCATCACCTTTTGAGGAGGTATTCTTAGGAAGCTGACTAAGTCCCTTTTGGTGTACTCGGAGACGGCCAGGATCATCGCCGCCTTTCTAATACCTTTCTTGTCAAGCCACAAACCCACTCTTTCCCGGAGCGTTTCCCTGGTGAAGCTGATCTTGAAGCGAGCCAGGTCATGGACGGTTATGACAAAGGGAACCTTTAAGGAGAGAGCAAATCTGCCGAAATGCTGATTTGGAAGATGGGCAACGGACTTCAGAGACGAGAGTAATCTAGCGAGCCTGAAATGCTCCCGCGTGCTCAGATATCGCCTCGTCTCTATCCTCTTCACAGGGAGCCTCTTGGCAAGCTCCTGGCTATATCTATCCAGGCCTCCTTCCTCTGTGGTTACAACAAGGCAGGCGTTACTCATGCTGACCTTCTTCGAGCAATAACACTGGTTCCTGGCTGCCGGGCCAGGGTTCGAACCTGGGCGTACGGCTCCAAAGGCCGTTGTGCTACCACTACACTACCCGGCAAGGGCAAGATCATCAGGGGGATTCTCCCCCTGAAACCCTCTAAAGCAGTCATGTCCTATGCCTCGATGCTGATGGGGAGAGAATTTCCTCAGCGGTCTTACAAGTGCCGAAGGTCGGATTCGAACCGACACGGGAGTCACCCCCCAACGGTTTTTGAGACCGCCGCGTCTACCATTCCGCCACTTCGGCTCACCAAGAATGGAGCGGAAGATGGGATTCGAACCCACGACCTCCTCCTTGGCAAGGAGGCATTCTACCGCTGAACTACTTCCGCATCGCTTCGAGCCTGATCGTCTCAGAATCGTGCCAAACCCTGAGCGCAAGCCTCTCACCCCTGGTGCCGAGAGGCGGAATCGAACCGCCGACACGCGGATTTTCAGTCCGCTGCTCTACCTCTGAGCTACCTCGGCACAATTAAGATTTTACCTCTCCCGGTATCATTAGTCAAGCATGACTTTGGCCGGCCGACCTTGACACCTGTCTTATCATTGCCCTATGATAAAGGTTGTATCCGTCACAGGAAGTCCAAAACGCCACAGGGGAAGGAGAATAGTGTTAGTTGACATTGTGTTTGTTGTTGGCGCTTATCTCTTTGGATCATTGCCGGTGCTGTACTGGATCGGCATGCTGAAAGGATTCGATCTGAGGCAGGAAGATGATATGCACCAGGCCCTCTGGCGCAAAGTCGGTTTCATCGAAGGATCAGCCGGAGTACTGTGGGACATATTCAAGGGGCCTATCCCTCCACTGATTGCACGATGGCTCGGTTTCGATATTCTTATTGTGGGCCTCTCTGGACTGGCCGTTGTGGCCGGTCAGATGTGGCCTATTTTCCTTCGCTTTGATAGCGGGGAGAAAGGGAATACCACCGGCCTCGGGGTCACACTTGCCATATCTCCCCCGACACTTGCTATTGCGGCGATCCCGATAATTATCGGGGCTCTCTGGAGAATAATCTCCTCGATGAGGGGTTCCGCAGCGACAACCACAGAGCGCCTCAAGTTTTCGGGGGTATCTGATGCCATGCCCCTGGGTATGCTCATCGGCTTTGCGAGCTTGTCCCCCGCTGCCTGGCTGCTCCGTGAAGACCCGATGGTTGTCTGGACATTCATAGGGCTGTTTGCTTTGCTGGTAGTGAGGAGACTGACCGCAAAGCTCCGGCAGGATCTCAAGTCAGACCCACGTGCAAACACAGCATCAATTCTGAAGAATCGCTTCCTTTATGATCGCAGCTACCATTAGGCCCTTCGCTGAACCGGAAATGTGGCGAGAGCAAGCTCTCAGTGATGTATCAAGGCTCAAGGAATCGCTTCCGGAGCTTCCTGAGCCGGTGGCCAAGCCATTCCTTATCGTTTTGAGTGGCTTGCCGGGAACGGGTAAATCCTATATCAGTCGCAAGCTGGCAGAGCGCTTACCCTGCGTCATACTGTCGAGCGACACCATGCGCCGGGCACTTTTCCCCTCACCGGTGTTCAACGCTGGCGAAAACCAGCGCCTCTTTGCCGCCATGCATATCCTCATCGAGGATCTCTTGCGCAAGAATGTCGCTATTCTCCTGGATGCCACAAACCTGGTGGAGCGCCATCGAGAACGCTTGTACTGTATTATCGACAGGCTCCGGCTGAAGATAATCATCCTCCGGGTAGAAGCGCCTCCTGAAGTTGTTCAGGAGCGCTTGCAGGCCCGCATGGCAATGGACAACACCTCGCCGGACTCGTCGGATGCCGATTTTGGGGTATATCTAAGGATGAAGACCAACAAACAGAGAATTCGCCGTCAGCACTTCGCGGTGGATACCTCAAGGGATATCGCTCCGGTCATCGAAAAGATAGTTCGGGAACTGAGGCGGTGAGACCCTTTCGGTGCAGATTTATTGCCTGGGTGAGAATCTTGTGCTATAGTTAACTTGGAACCCGGTGGAGGAGGCGAGGAATGGATAAAGAAATTGAAACTAACTGGGGGAAGAAATGGCTGACGAACTGAAGGTTTTCACCGGGAATACGCATCCTGCTCTGGCCCGATCGATCTGCGATTATCTTGGTGCCCCGCTGGGCCAAATGGACGTATTTGAATTCAGCAACGAGAACATCTTCGTTCGCATTCTGGAGAACGTGCGCGGGCGCGATGTCTTTATAGTGCAGCCGATCTCATCCCCGGTCAATAAGAGCCTCATGGAGCTGCTCATAATGATCGATGCGGCGAAACGAGCTTCGGCAGATAGAGTCACCGCTGTGATCCCATATTACGGCTACGCCCGTACTGATAAGAAGGACCAGCCCCGGGTGCCCATAACCGCACGTCTGGTAGCCGATCTGATAACCGTGGCCGGAGCCAGTCGCGTTCTCACCATCGACCTGCACGCCGGCCAGATCCAGGGATTTTTTAATATCCCGGTGGATGAACTGACCGCCCTCTATATCCTGAGCCGTCATTTTGAAGAGAAGCAATTAGACGACCTAGTGGTGGTGGCCACTGACATTGGCATTTCCAAGCGAGCCCGTGATATGGCGGCGAGGCTCAATACCCCCTTAGCCATCATCGAGAAAAGGCGCCTCGGGAACACCGATGGGGCAGAGACGCTCACCGTTATCGGTGATGTTGAGGGGAGGCATGCTCTCCTGGTAGATGACGAAATCGACACCGGTAGCTCGATAACTTCCGCCGCCCTTACCCTGTCGAAACACGGTGCCAAAGAGATATATGCTTGCTGCACCCATGCTATCCTTTCCGGTCCCGCAGTGGAGAGAATCGCCAACAGCCCTCTAAAGGAAATGGTGGTCACCGATAGTATCCCGGTGCCGGAGTCGAAACAGATTGACAGGATCACCGTTCTTTCTCTGGCGGCCCTGATCGGCGAGGCTATTCATCGCATCCACGCCAACCTTTCCATAGGCGCGATGTTTCAATAGTGAGATGTTCAAGAAACTTGCCGGTATCTTCGGCGACCCCAACGAGAAGGAGTTAAGGCGCCTGCGACCCATAGTCGACAAGATCAATGCACTTGAGCCCGATTTTGAAAGGCGAAGCGATGATGGTCTGCGGGCGAAATCCGTCGAGCTCAGGGATCGCTTGCACTCGGGGGAATCCCTGGACAACATCCTCCCCGAGGCTTTTGCCACCGTGCGGGAAGCAGCCAGGCGGACGCTGGGTCAGCGCCATTTTGATGTCCAACTGTTAGGCGGCATTGTTCTCCACCAGGGCAAGATCGCCGAGATGAAAACCGGCGAGGGCAAGACCCTGGCGGCTACCCTGCCTATTTACCTCAATTCTCTCAGCGGCAAGGGAGTTCATCTGGTTACCGTCAACGATTATCTATCCAAACGTGATGCTCAGTGGATGGGTCCTATCTATAACCTCCTGGGAGTGAGTGTGGGTTGCATCCAGCATGACTCGGCTTTCCTTTTCGATCCCTCGTACGATTCGGGCAACGCCGCCTGGCCACACCTGCGTCCGGTGTCCCGCCGGGAAGCTTATCTTGCCGACGTCACCTACGGCACCAACAACGAGTTTGGCTTCGACTACCTCCGCGACAACATGGTTCCCGATCCCTCCCTGCGAGTACAGAGAGGATTCAATTTCTCCATCGTTGACGAGGTGGACAACATCCTCATCGACGAAGCTCGGACCCCACTCATCATCAGCGGCCAGGCCGAGGAATCCACTCAAAGATACTACACCTTCGCCCGGCTAATTCCCCGACTTCAACCAGATAGGGACTATACGGTCGATGAGCGAATGCGAACCGCGATACTCACCGAACCGGGCATTGCCAGGATGGAGAAGTGGCTGGGCATCGGCAACTTGTACGACCCGGAGAACTACGCCCTGGTTCACTACATGGAGAACGCCCTCAGGGCTCACGTCTTCTACAGGCGAGACCGCGAATACGTGGTCAAAGACGGCGAGGTGATCATCGTCGACGAGTTCACCGGAAGACTGATGCAAGGCCGCCGGTATTCGGACGGGCTGCATCAGGCCATCGAAGCCAAGGAAGGGGTCAAGATTCAGCGGGAAAGCCGCACCATGGCCACCATCACCTTCCAGAACTATTTCCGCATGTACGATAAGTTGGCGGGGATGACCGGAACCGCCGCTACAGAGGCGGAGGAGTTCTTCAAGATATACAAGCTCGATGTAGTGGTCATTCCGACACATAGGCCTCTGATCCGAATAGATTACGAGGACCAGATATACAAGAACGAGGAAGCCAAATTCCGCGCGGTAGTTCGCGAGATCGAGGGGGCAAACCGTCAGGGACGGCCGGTCTTAATGGGAACAGTTTCCATTGAAAAATCCGAGCACCTGAGCGAAATGCTCACCCGGCAAGGCATTCCCCACGAGGTGCTCAATGCCAAACACCACGAAAAGGAAGCCCGCATCATCTCCCAGGCAGGACGCCTGGGGGCGGTGACCATCGCCACCAACATGGCGGGGCGAGGGGTGGACATTATCCTGGGCGGCAATCCCCAGGATCGGGAACAGGGTGAGTGGCAAGAGGAACACCTCAAGGTGGTGGAACTCGGGGGACTTCATGTCATCGGCACGGAACGCCACGAAGCTCGGCGCATTGACAACCAGCTCCGGGGCCGTGCCGGCCGCCAGGGCGATCCCGGCAGCTCGAGATTCTATGTTTCCTTAGAAGATGATATTATGCGTCGCTTCGGCGGTGATAAGATTAAGGGGTTCATGGAATGGGCCGGCTTCGATGAGAATATCCCTATCGAGCACTCACTGGTTTCCAGGGCCATCGAGAATACCCAGGTAAAGGTAGAGGCCTATCATTTCGATGTTCGCAAGCACCTGCTGGATTACGATGACGTATTGAACAGGCACCGTGAGAGCATCTACTCGGAGAGAGAAAAGCTCCTCAATGGCGCTGATCTCAAGTCCAATATTCGGGACATGATCGATAGGGAAATAAGAGATATTATTTCCACCTCTCTTGCTGATGAACATGGCGATGATTGGAATCTCGACTGGTTGCTTGCCGCCGTCGGCGCCCTCTTTCCCCTGGCACCCGATATTAACAAAGATAATCTCGCCCGCATGAGCCGCAGCGAAATCGAGGAGAAATTGTTGCACTATGCCGGCTCGGTGTATGAAAAACGAGAGCAGGAAATCGGGGCCGACAACATGCGCATGCTGGAACGATTGGTGATGCTCCGGTCCATGGATACCCGCTGGGTAGAGCACCTGACCGCCCTGGACGATATGCGCCGCGGAATCGGACTTTACGCCTATGCTCAGAGGGATCCCCTGGTTGCCTACAAGAAAGAGGCTCACGAGATGTTCCAGCACCTGCAGGCCGGCATCCAGCGTGATATCGTGCACACCATCTATCACGCCGGCATTCTCAAGGAAACCCCACAATCAGTCGGCAGTCGGCAGTCGGCAGTCGGCAGTCCGGGGGGTGGGGGACTATCGACGAGGGTGGGGCAGAAGGTGGGGCGCAACGATCCCTGCCCCTGCGGCAGCGGGAAAAAATACAAGAAGTGCTGCGGACGATGAATTCCGGGGCACAATGCCTATTTCTCATATCCCAAAAGCTCCCTCTGCGCCTACCTGTTGACATGATCTATAGCATGTAGTATAATAAGTGAAATTGCACCAGCGCATCGCAGTGGGATTTCATAGATCAGGTGAGCAGGTTGAGGAATAAGGAAGTCCTCAGACGAGGGGGTGAGATTATGGATTAGAGTATCCCTGGATAGATACATGTTATCCAAAATAAAAAGGAGGTACATCGGTGAAAAAGAGAATATTGTTGATACCATTGATACTGTTGCTGGCCATGAGTTTGACTGCTATGGGCTGTCCCCCAGTGCCAGAGGAGGTAGTGCAGCCAGCGCCCGCGCCAGTTGACCCGCTCGAGGAGGCAATAGTCCCAATGGCCTTGTCTATTGGCACTGGTGGTGTCGGAGGCATCTACTTTCCCTACGGGGGAGGGGTAGCCGAGATAATCACTGATCACGTCCCTGGGCTCACGGCAACTGCCGAGGTTACGGGGGCTTCGGTGGCGAATGTCAGGTTGCTCATGGCGGGCGAGATAGAACTGGGGATGGCAACGGCCGGCGTCGTCTACACAGCCTTTCACGGTAAAGGGCCATTTGTAGGGGAAGAGATGCCTGCGTTACGTGCTCTCTTCCATCCTTATCCCTCTTTCTTCCATCTCGTAACTCTGGAAGGCAGCGGTATCTACAGCGTCGCCGATATGGTGGGCAGAAGGATTTCCATTGGTGCCCCGGGAAGCGGCACTGAGGTAATGACTGTGGACGTACTTACCGCCCTCGGGTATTCCCTGGATGATTTCATAGTCAGCCGGCTAAGCTTTGCTGAACAGGTAACAGCATTGAGAGACGGGGTGATTGATGTGGGCGCCTGGCAAGTGGGATTCCCCACCTCTTCAATTATTGACCTTGCCACAACTCACGACATCCGGATTATCCCCCTCAGCCCGGAGGAGCAGGCAAAGGTAATAGCAGCCCACCCCTACTACCATGCCGACGCCGTACCAGCCGGGGGATATCGAGGGGTTGACGAACCCGTGCCGACCGTCGGAGTGGGCAATTTATTTGTTGTTCACGAAGATATGCAGTACAGGGCGGTATATGAAATCCTGAAGGCGGTATATGAGAATCTTGACTTCTTGAGGAAGGTTCACGTTGCTGCCGAACTGACCAGGCTGGAAACCGGCGCAATATCCCCTATTCCCCTTCACCCCGGTGCAGAGAGATTCTTCAGGGACAGAGGTATAATAGACTAGCGTCAACGGTGAAGTCTTCAAAGGGGGGTACATCACCCCCCTTTTGATTTAGGTAATCATCTCCGTAGCGAAAATGGGAGGAAACAATGGTAGTGGCGGCGTTTCGCAAACGAAGGAAATACTCCTGTGTCTTGGGAGTGCTTCTCCTTGCGGCCTCATGGATGTATTTCTTTTTCCCCGGTCCCCCCACCTTAACCGTTGTCCACCTTAATGGCGAGACACAAGAAACTGTGGCGGCAATACCGGTGACTGCGGGAAGCAGGTTCACCATACAATATATTCATTCGGTAGACAGATTGCCGGTTCACGAGACCTTCCTGGTGGATGACGAGTATAGCCTTTTGCTTGCAGAATTTAGATTCATCTCGCTGGGAGCGGGAATGGGTGATAGTGGAGGTGATATTGTATATGATGGACGGTGGACTGTAGTAGAAAACATAAGAAAAGAGCTGACTTCGTTTCATCTTCGAGTCAGTAGTATAACGGAACAGACATTGCACATAGGTGATAGAGAGATAAAACTGGCTGAGATCGCTCCAGAAAGTGGGCTTCTGAAATTTGAGGTAAGGAGAAGTCCGAGGGCATATCTCATGCTAAGAGGAGGATGTTAGTGCTACCCAGGATTGCTGCCGTAATAGCTACCCTCACTGCCGTGGCGCTATCCATTATCCACCTGTGGCATCCGCTCGACCCCTTCGATACCTGGTCTATCCGTCTCATCCATCTCTCCTTAGGCATGGTGATAGCTTTCCTCACCTACCCAATGATCAAAGGCAAGAAGATCGGGGTTCTAGATTTCCTGTTTGCCGGCTTAGCCATAGTTGTCCATGCCTACGTTTTGATATTCATGGACGACATAATAGCCCGTTTTGCTTTGCCAACGACCATGGACCTGGTGATGGGGGCTATCTGTATAGCCCTTGTCCTTGAGATGACACGAAGAGTAATCGGATTGCCTATGGTTATAATTGCCATAGTCGCCCTTCTGTATGCCTATTTCGGGGAATTCATACCTGGAGTCCTGGGCCACCGGGGATTCTCCGTATCACGGATAATAGACCATCTCTATCTTTACCTTGAAGGGATATTTGGTGTGCCAATCGGTGTTTCGGCTACCTTTGTCATCCTGTTTATTATCTTTGGTGCCTTCCTTCAAGCAACAAAAACCGGGGACTTCATGATGAATATTGCCAATAGCATGGCCGGGGAGGCAAGGGGTGGGCCGGCAAAGATTGCTGTTGTCGCCAGTGGCCTCTTCGGGTCAATCTCCGGCAGTGCTGTAGCTAACGTCGCAGCCACCGGCGCCTATACTATCCCCTTGATGAAAAGGACCGGCTACAAATCCCATATCGCTGGTGCGGTAGAAGCTGTAGCCTCGACAGGAGGACAGTTGATGCCGCCGGTCATGGGTGCCGCTGCCTTTGTTATGGCAGAACTAACCGGGATAGCGTATCTCACCATAATCGTGGCAGCATTCCTGCCGGCTTTACTGTACTTCAGTACAGTTCAGATTGCAGTCCATCTCATCGCGGTAAAAACTGGACTTAAGGGACTGAATAAAGACGAAATCCTGAGCTTCAAGAGGGTGATTATAGAAGGCGGTCACCTGGTTATTCCCCTGGTAGTTCTAATCTATATGCTCGCTGTTCTAAGGATGTCCCCGATGTCTGCCGCCTTCTGGTCTATTGTGGCAGCAGTAATTATCAGCTCCCTGAGAAAAGGGTCAAGAATGCATCCCAAAGCCTTGATTAAGGCTCTGGAGATGGGAGCAAAGGGGGCTTTGAGCGTGATTGCCGCTTGTGCCTGTGCCGGGATAATTATCGGCGTTATAACCCTTACTGGTCTGGGACTTAAACTCACCAGTATCATCGTGGATGTTGGTGGCGGGAGCGTGTTGCTAACGCTCATAGTTGTCTCGGTTGCAGCCTACTTTTTGGGCATGGGACTGCCCACCACTGCCGCCTATATTATAGTTGCAGTTCTGGCGGCACCCGCTCTCATCGAGCTCGGGGTGCCGGTGCTTGCGGCCCACCTTTTTGTGTTCTACCGTGCTATCATGTCAGCCATCACCCCACCTGTAGCACTGGCATCCATTGCCGGTGCCGGTGTTGCTGAAACCGACCCAATGAAGACCGCTGTCAGCGGCCTGAAGATCGCCCTTCCCCTGGTCGTGCTTCCTTTCGCCTTTGTCTTTATCCCGCCAATTCTCATTCACGGCCACGGGCCTGTGGCCGTAGTGGGAACGTTTGTTGTTGTCTTACTGTCTATCCTATGCTTCACCTGTGTTGTCTACAACTGGGGCATCAAAGCCCTTGCTCCTTGGGAACGTATAACTCTGATTGTGGCGGCTTCAGGGATGATTGCAGGATTGATACTTGAATCTGTGGTGACTGGTATCATTGCCTTTGTCCTGGGTGCGATTGTCTACCTCAGCCAGTCAGGACAGGCAAAGAGGATTCTCCAATGGAGATCGGCCTCAGTCAAGAAGCCTTAGTGGGGTCATATTCAGGAGGGCGACATAATGAGGAAGTGGGCAACATACCACCAGAGAGGCCGTGGTTTAAGTTCTGGCCAGAGGGCGTGCCTCGACACATAGATTATCCCGAGATACCCCTCTTCGAACTCCTGTCCCGGGCGGCTCACAAGTGGCCCGCGAGCATCGCCTTCCGCTGTCAGGAACACTCGCTGAGCTACAAACAGCTCGCTGAGCTAACCAGGAGGCTAGCCGCCGGGCTCCACGATTTGGGGGTAAGAAAGGGGGACCGGGTAATGCTCCTTCTCCCCAACAGCCTCGAATTCGTTATCGGATACTACGGAATACTGAAGGCTGGCGGCACAGTTGCCACAGCTAACCCGCTCTACCGGCAGGCAGAGTTAAGGCATCAGCTTAGTGACACCGAGGCCAAGACCATCATTACCAACCGGGACCTTTATCCCCTGGTCCAGGAAGTGCAATCCGAGACCAAACTGCAGATGGTCATTCTAACCGACGTCTCGGAGGGGGGAGCGATTTCCCTCACCGAGATACTGGAGAAATATCCCCCCCTCCCACCTGAGTCCGCGATCAGTCCCAGGGAAGATGTGGCCGTCATCGTTTACACCGGGGGGACGACCGGCCTTTCAAAGGGGGTCTTGCTCACCCATTATAATCTGGTGGCTAATGCCATGCAAAATGCTGGCTGGTTCGGATGGAGCAGCAAAGATATTGTCATAGGCCTGCTCCCGTTCTACCACAGTTGGGGAGGCTGCACCTGCATCAACTCGCCGATCTACAGCGGTGCCCCGGTGATCATCCTGCCCCGCTTCGATGCCGAGGAACTGCTGCTCACTGTGGCAAGAGAAAAGGTGACCGTTCTTTACGGCGCTGCCTCGATGTTCATCACACTGACAGATAACCCGGCCATAAGCAAATATGACCTCTCGAGCCTGAGATACGTGAAGGGCGGCGCAATGCCCATCCCGCCCGAAATAAGAGAAAGATGGGAGCAGTTGACAGGGGTGAGGATGATCCTGGGCTACGGTCTGAGCGAGGCCTCGCCGGAGACTCATAACTCGCCACCACAAAGGGTGAAACCCGGAACCATTGGAATACCGGTCATCGATACCGATGCCCGCATTGTGGATGAGCAAACCGGCGAAATTGAACTGCCGGCCGGCCAGATGGGCGAGCTGGTGATCCGGGGACCGCAGGTCATGAAGGGATACCTCAACCGACCCGAAGATACCCGGGAGGCACTGCGAAGCGGGTGGCTCCACACCGGCGACCTGGCGCTGATGGACGAGGAGGGGTATTTTCGCATCCTCGATCGCAAAAAGGAAACGATCAAGTACAAAGGCTATACCATTGCCCCGGCGGAGGTCGAGACCGTCCTCTATGAGCACCCGGCGGTCAAGGAATGTGCTGTGATCGGCAAACCAGACGTCTTAGCCGGCGAGATGCCCAAGGCATACGTGGTCTTAAAGGAGGGCTTTACCGTCGAGGGGGAGGAAATAATCAGCTTCTGCGCCGAAAGGATCGCCCCATATAAGCGCATTCGAGAGGTTGAATTTATCCAGGAGATACCGAAGACCCCCGTGGGGAAGGTGCTGCGGAGGGTCCTCCGGGATAGGGAACGGCACTGATCAATCTCCGGACGCCAACAGACTCATCACATCCAGCGCCTCCGCCCAGGGACTTTTGACGATATCCATATTGACAAAAGTCTGGGTCTTCAAGATGCTGGGGATTTTGGAAATCTTGTCCCGTATGAAATCAGCCAGTCCCTCCGAATCGCGGAAGAGGAGTATCGCCATGAGGTCAACCGCCCCGGTGACGTGGGCCAAGTAGTAGACATTCGGGCATTGCGCCAGCTCCTCCCCGACTGCGTGCAGGTCCGCCAGCTTAACCTCTAAGCCCATAATACATATAAACCGACATCCCAGCCTGTAAGGGTCCGGCTGCGCCACTATCTTGATGACATTCCTGCTCCGCAGATCGCTGATTCTCTTCCGTATTGTGCCTTCAGACACGCCTAGCTTTCTGGCAAGAACCCGGTTGCTAGTCCTCCCATCATTCTGTAGCTCCTGTATAAGCCTTTGATTCAACTTGTCCAACATTGTGATCCTCCCGGTGAATGAACTGATATAATACTAACATACATTCGCTTGTTAATAGAAGAGGCTGCGATCGGATATACTTTACGCATATTACTAAAGCGTCCCAAACCAGCCGTTGACAGACTACGAAAAGTGTGTTATATTCTGGCTACGATCATCATATCATAAGAAAGCGATGCTCATATCTTAGCAGAATTCTGCAACCATTGGAAGGACATCGGCTTCCCGAGATTTCTGCAATACCCAGTCAGGAAAGGAGACCTACAATGAGCTTCAAGGTAGTTAACACCATTTTCATCCCCGGACTGGATTTTGGAGCAAGGCTGTTGGAGTCCTTAGATGCCACGCTGGTTGAGGGGAAGTGGCAGACGGAGGATGAAATCATCAGCAATGCCGCGGATGCCGACGCGGTGATATGCACCGGGTCTCTTCAGCCCTTTAACCGTCGCGTTCTCGCCTCTCTTTCCAGGTGCCGCATTCTTGCCAGCCTGGGCGTAGCCTACGAGAGGATCGACATGGAAGCCGCTGCCGAGTATGGCATAGCTGTTACCAATGTTCCGGATTACTGCATCGATGAGATATCCGGCCGAGCGATAGCATTCATGCTGGCCCTGGGACACAAGCTTTTCCAGTTGGATAAGGCGGTGAGGGAAAATCAACTCTGTTTTATTCCGCCAAGCAGGAAAGCGGTGATGGAGGTCGCTTATCCCATATTTCGCATGCGTGACCAGACGCTGGGCATTGTGGGCTTAGGGAGACTGGGGCTGACCACCGCCCGCAAGGCCAGAGGGTTGGGAATGAGAGTTGTCGGCTATGACCCATATGTTCTGAAGGAAGTCATGATGAGTCGCGAGGTGCAACTGGTGGACTTTGGCACACTTCTCAGGGAATCGGACTTCATCAGCATCCACGCGCCGCTTACCGAAGAGACGCGGAACATGTTCGGGCATGAAGAGTTCCGGAAGATGAAGCGGACTGCTTACTTCATCAATACCGCCCGTGGAGAACTGGTGGAGCAGCCGGCCCTCATCCGAGCTCTAGAGGAAGGCCTCATCGCCGGAGCGGGACTCGATGTAACCGTAGACGAACCCATAGCTGCCGATAATCCCCTCCTCAGAATGCCCAACGTCATTCTTACGGGTCACAGCGCCTGGTATTCCACCACCGCAGACTCCGTGTCGGAGTTTTGGGGTAAGCCAATGTCGCAAGTGATCCTGGCTCTGAAGGGAAAATGGCCACCCTATGCCGTCAACCACCAGGTGAAGCAGATGTGGTTGGAGAAGTGGGGACGGCGTGGCTAACCGATCTTCAGGACGAGGGCCGCACCGGTATCTCCGGCGGCGCAGCCTCCCCAGAGCAGATAACCGCCACCAAGCATGACCACCTCTTCGATTCCTTCAATGATGCAACGCCCGGCGGTTGGCCCCTGGGGATGTCCAAAAATGAGGGGGCATCCATAGTTATTGAAACCCATAACATCGATACCCATCTGCTGGGCCAGATAGAGATCATTGGCCGCAAAGGGGTTGTGGGTCTTGATCGCTGTTACGCCCTCGATCGTGATACCGGCATTCTCAAGCGCCATTCTCACCGCCGGTACCACCGCCATGGCCATATATCCCTTCTTGGTCCTGGCGTACCCATAGGACATCACCCGTATTTCAATCGCCGGGTCGGTGCTCAACTTTCTCGCATACTCCCTGGTGGTGACCACTACAGCGCAGTTTCCGTCCGCAGGATGGGTCTGCGAACCGAAGGTATGAGCTCCATCCGGCAGAACCGGCTTGAGCCCGGCCAGCCCCTCTGCCGTCGTTTCAAACACACCTTCGTCTTCTTCGACCAGTATGGTCTTTTTCCTGGAAACCCGGGCCTCCGCCGGGAACATATATCGCCTCTGGAACTCCCGGTCATTCTCAAGAGCCATTCTGTATTGCTGGTACCTTCTCAAGGTCACTTCATCGCACTGTCCCCTGGTAATACCGGCCTCCCTGGCGACATTCTCCGCCGTCTGGATCATCGCCCCTCCCGCCCACGGATCATTGTTGAAGTTGTCCATCATCCAGTTCTCGGATTCGACCTCTCCCCCGGGACCCATCGGATTGGGCCACACGGTATGCGGTCCGTTGGAGCAGCGATCGGTCATAAGGGTACAGGCGTTCTGATAAAGGCCGGTTTCGATCCCGACTCCGGCCTGATAGATACAGGTCGCTGAGGTGGTACAGGCCTGGCTGATGGTCACCCCGGGAATCCCCACAGCCCCCATGAGAGCCGCTGCCCA
>JALPXQ010000019.1 GCA_023271515.1 Dehalococcoidia bacterium
GGGCTGCGCAAGGGATTGGGACTCTTTGCTAATCTGCGACCGGTGAAGGTCTTCCCCATGCTTGTAGATTCCAGCAATCTCAAGCCCGATGTGGTAAGAGGAGTGGATTTGGTATTCGTGCGCGAGCTCACCGGCGGACTCTATTTCGGCAAGCCTAAGAAAAGGTGGGAAACCCCACGGGGCCGGCGGGTGGTGGATACCCTGGCTTACTCGGAGAGGGAGATCGAGCGCATCATCAGGGTGGGGTTTGAGCTTGCCCGTACTCGGCGCAAGAAGCTCACCTCGGTGGACAAGGCCAACGTACTGGAATCGTCGCGACTCTGGCGACAGATTGCCACCGAGATCGCCTCAGGGTATCCTGATGTGGAATTGGAGCACCAGCTCGTCGATGCCTGCGCCATGCGATTGATCCAGCGTCCTGCCGATTTCGACGTCCTGGTCACCGAGAATATGTTCGGTGACATCCTCACCGACGAGGCCTCGATGCTGGGGGGATCCATGGGAATGCTACCTTCGGCCAGTCTGGCAGGGGTGCCTCGAGGCGGGGTCTCCCGGGCTTTCGGCATGTACGAGCCGATTCACGGCAGTGCCCCCCGGCGGGCGGGGCAGAACATCGCTAATCCTATCGCTACCATCCTGAGTTGCGCCCTGATGCTGCGCTATTCCTTTGGCTTACCGGGGGAGGCCGGGGCGGTGGAGGGGGCGGTGAATCAGGTTCTGGAGGAGGGTTATCGTACCTACGACATAATGGCTGAAGGAATGAAGCAGATCGGAACAAGAGAGGTGGGAGAACTTATCGTGGAGAGAATTTAGAGGTAATAGTGTAATTACTCAGGTTCAAAGTTCCGGGGTTCACCCCTGATCAAGTCAGGGGTTCACAGTTCAAGGGTTCCCCTGAGGGGTCACTCCGAAGGGTTAGAAAACGATGAAGATAATGCAACCATCAACCGTGAACCCCTGGGCCTGCGGCCGGGGGCAGGTCTGACAACCTGAGTAGTTATGATTAAACAAGTATTGTCCAGTGTCGAGATGTGACCCCCTAATTCAATTTGACACAAACAGAAATTATTGGTATTCTATAAGAAGAACACAATAGGCACACGTTCTTGAAATATTTTGATTGGGATGATGAGAAGAACGAGCTTCTTAAGAAAGCGCGAGGGGTGTCATTTGAACAGGTTGAACTGGCAATAGCATTGGGGGATCTGGTTGATCGAATTAAACATCCGAATCCGGTGAACTATCCGAATCAGAAAGCTTAATTCCAAGGTGTTGCTTAATCCATTTGCGGGTTCAAGGTTCCAGGTTGCCCGTTCAAGGTTTTAGACCGATCAAGATTGAACGGTCAGGCGAGCAACCGTGAACCTGATAACCTGAGAAATTACCGTAATAGTTGCAAAAAAGAATTTGAGAGGAGTGAAGAAATGGACTTTGGGTTCACCGAAGAACAGGTGATGCTGCAGAACCTGGCGCGAGACTTTGCCCAGAGCGAGATCGCTCCCACAGTCGAAGAGGACGAGAGGAACCACGTTTACAACCAGGCAATCGTTAAGAAGATGGCCGAACTCGGATTCTTCGGTTGTATTGCACCGGAGAAATACGGCGGCAACGAGATGGGATATCTCGCTGCTACCCTTATGACCATGGAGATAGGCAAGGAAAGCCCCTCCTATGGAGTGACCTTCAACCTGCAGATGAATGCCATCCAGAGTGTGCTGCTGGCATTTGGGAGTGAAGAGCAATGCGAGAGATATATTCCCCCGCTTATTAAGGCTGAGGATTCCGGATGCTTCGCCCTGACCGAGGCGGATACCGGCTCGGATGTAGCCTCGATGAAGACCACGGCTAAAGAAGTGGATGACGGATATGTCCTGAACGGAAGCAAGATGTGGATATCCGGCATCCCCAACGCGACTGTTGGTATAATTTATGCGATGACCGACCGGGAGAAAAGGCACCGGGGAATGTCGGCATTCATGGTTGACATGAACTCCCCTGGAATCGAACAGCGGGCGATCCCGGACAAATTAGGTCTCCACAGCTCTCCTACCGGGGAAATCGCCTTCGAGGACGTCAAGGTTCCCAAGAATGCCCTGGTGGGCAAGACTGGTGATGGCTTCAAGATCGCTATGTTCATGCTCGACCGAACGCGTCTTTCATGTGCAGCGCGAGCTGCCGGCGTGGCTGAAAAGTGTTTTGACCTTTCCCGGCAGTATGCCAATGAAAGGACTCAATTCGGTCAGCCGATCATCCAGTTTCAGATGATCCAGGATCAGTTGGCCAGAATGTGGTGTGAGCATGAGGCGGCCAAGCTTCTGGTATTCAAGGCTGCCTGGATGATGGATAATCTGGAGAAGATGGGAGGCAGAGCAACCCTCGCTATATCTACTGCAAAGTATTACGCCGCCGAAGCCGCTGTTATGGCAGCCAACGAGGCGACTAAGATATATGCCTCCTACGGTTTCTCCGCAGAGTATCCCATAGAGCGATACTACCGAGATGCCAAGTCCTATCAGATCGTTGAGGGAACGTCGAATATCCAGAAGCTTATCATTGCCCGAAATTTCATCGAAAAGCGGGACTAACACCACAACGAAACTTCAAACCTAAAACTTAAAACCTAAAGTGCTATTGGGGTCGTGCTAGGCGGGGAGTTAGCGGTGCCCTGAACCCGAAATCCGCTATAGCGGGGCTGAATTCCCGCTTGAGATCTTCAGTCTCCTGGTGCCGTCCTCATTAAGCGGTGTTGAAGGCTGGGTCCTGCGCGGCAGAGAGCTATGAACCCCGTCAGGTCCGGGAGGAAGCAGCGGTAAGTAGCCACCTCTGGGTGTTGCAGGGTTGCCTGGTCTGAGCTGGCTGATGTGGGCGAGCCAGGGGGCGAGAGCGAGAGCGGGTGCACGACCCCTGAATTATATCGATAAATCAATTGCAGATTGTTTTTAATTATGAATGAGGAATAAAGTGAAGGAAAAGGAGAATAAAAAGAAAAGCTTAAAGAGATTTCTTCTGGGCAGGGCGAAAGATGTAGTGTTGCTATATTTAGCCACTCATTATCGGCCCCTCTTAAAATTTGTTTCATCTAAGCCTTCAGAGGTAAGCATTAAAGTGACCCAAAGATGTAATAGTCGGTGTATTACTTGTAATGAATGGAAAGAAAAACCAGAGAATGAACTAACCACAAAAGAAATTGAGGATATTTTTCACCAGATTAAGAGTTTAGGAGTAGAGATAGTTGGTTTTACTGGTGGGGAGCCATTGTTAAGAAATGATATTGGTGAATTAATAGAAAAAGCTAAAAAAATAACGGGGGCGCGAGTTTATATCATAACTAATGGAATATTACTTCCAGAGAGGGCGAAGACTCTTATGGAAAAAGGAATAGACTATGTAAGCGTTTCTATCGATGGTTTACCGGAAACCGATACAAAAATAAGAGGGATCCCCCGTCATTACGATAGAGCTATTGAGGGAATTAAGATTTTAAGGAGCGTGAGTAAAGATTTGAAGATTAATGTTGGTACTACAGTTTTAAAACCTAATATTAAAGAAATTCCTCAATTGGTAGAGATTTGTCACAATTTGAAAGTAAACTGGTTCTTTAATCTTTTAGATACCAGCCTTTATTTTTTTCAGGGAGTAAACATTGACGGGTTATTGATCGACGATGAAAAAACGATAGACGAATTTATAGATTATTTATACCTGATAAATAAAGAAAAACCCGATGTCTTTATGAGTAATATGAGCCCGATCGTTTTAGAGTTTGCTAGAGATTATCTAAAAAACAAAAAGCCAAAACTTAATTGTGTGATAGGTTATTTTAGAGTTTTTGTTGATTCTAATTTAAACATCTATTCTGGCTGTTGGGCTTTGCCCCCTATTGGAAATCTCAAAGAAGAAGGCCTTAAAGAGATTATTAAGTCTAAAAAATACAAAGAAAGAGTCAAGAAAATGTTCGATTTAAAATGTCCTACATGTACTTGCGGCTATATACTTTCTTGCTCCCTGAATAATCTTCCATCAACTGCCCTTTTTGCATTAAAAGACCCAAAGTTTGTTCGGTTTGAGCATTAGAGGAGAATGATATGGATAAGGTCATCATCTTCGATACCACCTTAAGGGATGGGGAGCAGGCGGCGGGAGGGGCCCTCACCGCTGAGGACAAGATGGAAATCGCCAGGCAACTGGATAGGCTCGGCGTGGATGTCATCGAGGCGGGCTTCCCCATTAGCTCCAGGGGAGAGCTGGATGCCATACGCCACATCGCTGACAAGGTACGGCGACCCATCATCTGCGCCCTGGCTCACGCTCACCGCGAAGCCATAGACGTCGCCTGGGAGGCAATCAAAGATGCCCAGCATCCCCGAATCCATGTCTTCCTCTCCAGCTCGGAGATTCACCTCCTCCACCAACTGAAGAAAGATCGCCGGCAGATCCTCGAAGCTTCCTGTGAGATGGTTGCCCGGGCCAAGGGCTACCTGGAAGATGTGGAGTTCTCCCCCATGGACGCCACGCGCACCGATCCGGACTATCTCTACCAGATACTTGAAGGGGTTATCGAGGCCGGCGCCACCACCGTCAATATCCCGGATACCGTCGGCTACACCATCCCACGAGAGTTCTGCAACCTGATTGACGGTATATTCAAGAACGTGCCTAATATCCATCGTGCCGTGGTCAGTGTCCATTGCCACAATGACCTCGGACTTGCGGTGGCCAATAGCCTGGCGGTGCTCGATCACGGGGTGCGGCAGATCGAGTGTACCGTGAACGGGATCGGAGAGCGGGCGGGCAACGCCTCCCTGGAAGAGATCGTCATGGCTATCAAGACCCGCCAGGATCTGTTGAGATACACCACTGAAATAGACACCACGCGAATCTACAAAACCAGTCGACTGGTGAGCGAACTGACCGGGATGTATGTCCAGCCGAACAAGGCCATTGTAGGAGCCAACGCCTTCCGCCACGAATCAGGCATCCACCAGGACGGCATCATCAAGGAGCGGACGACCTACGAGATCATGGATCCGGAGTCTGTTGGCCTCACCGGGACTACCCTTTCACTGGGCAAGCTCAGCGGACGCCATGCTTTTCGAAAGAGGCTCGAGGAGTTAGGTTACACCCTGAGCGACGAGGAATTGGGCCGAGCATTTCTAGCCTTCAAGGAGCTGGCTGACAAAAAGAGAGCCATCACCGACCGCGATCTTGAGGCCCTCGTAGCTGAGGAATTGCGTACGGTGCACGAGACTTATCATCTGGAGCACGTCCAGGTTTCCTGCGGCGATCCCATCATCCCCACCGCCTCGGTCAGGCTCACCGGCCCCGAGGGACAGCTTCTTTCCAACGCGGCACAGGGCACCGGCCCGGTGGATGCCGTCTACAGGGCCATCAACCACCTGGTGATGGTGCCCAACGAGCTCGTTGAGTTCAGCGTCAAATCAGTAACCGGGGGCATCGATGCTATTGGCGAGGTAACGGTGAGGATAGAGAGCGAGAGCAAGCGATATGTCGGTCGTGGTGCCCACACGGACATCATCGTCGCCAGCGCCAGGGCATATATGAACGCCTTGAACCGGTTGCTGGCAACGAGGAGCAAATGAGCATCGGCGCGACCATCATCGAAAAAATCATCGCCGCCCACGCGAACAGGAAGAAGGTCTCGCCCGGTCAGTTGATTAACGTTCGCGTTGACCTGGTGCTATCGAACGACATCACCGCGCCCATTGCCATCAGGGAGTTCGAGCGCATCGGGCTGAAGAGGGTTTTCGATCCTCAGAAAGTGGTCATGGTGCCTGACCATTTCGTGCCCAACAAGGATATCCCCTCCGCCGAGCAGGTCAAGATCATGCGTGATTTCGCCATAGATCAAGGGCTGGTCTATTTTGAGGTCGGCGAGATGGGCATCGAGCATGTCATCCTGCCCGAGAAGGGGCTGGTACTTCCGGGGGATCTCGTTATCGGCGCCGATTCGCATACCTGCACCTACGGTGCTCTAGGGGCCCTCGCCACGGGCATGGGCTCGACCGATATCGCCGTAGCGATGGCCACCGGTGAAATCTGGATGAAGGTGCCGCCGACCATCAAGTTTGTCTATCATGGCAAACTGGGGAGATGGGTTGGCGGCAAGGATCTTATTCTGTATACCATTGGCGATATCGGCGTCGATGGGGCGCTTTACGCGGCGATGGAGTTTGTGGGAGAGGCAATTGACTTTCTGTCAATAGATGGCCGATTCACCATGGCCAATATGGCCATCGAGGCCGGTGCGATGGCGGGCCTCTTCAGGGTCGATGAGAAAACATGGATTATGTAAAGCCCAGGGCGCATCGGCCCTACACCGTGGTTGATCCTGATCCCGATGCGCGATATGCCAGGGTCATCGAGTACGACGCCTCGAGGATCGAGCCTCAGGTGGCCCTCCCGCACCTTCCCTCCAATGCTCGCCCCATAAGCCGGGTGGGCGATATTCCGATAGACCAGGCGGTGATCGGGAGTTGCACCAACGGGCGGCTGGAGGATTTGATGTTGGCTGGCGAGGTGCTCAAGGGCAGGAAGGTTGCCAGGAACGTCCGCTGCATCATCATTCCCGGCTCGCAGGAGATTTACCTGGACGCGCTGCGACGCGGCTTGATCGAGATATTTATCGAAGCTGGGGCGGTGGTGAGCACACCGACCTGCGGCCCGTGCCTCGGCGGATATATGGGCATACTCGCCGCCGGGGAACGCTGCATTTCCACCACCAACCGCAACTTCGTGGGACGCATGGGCAGTCCCAAATCGGAGGTCTATCTGGCCAATCCGGCGGTAGCCGCCGCCAGCGCCATCCTGGGCAAGATCGGAGGGCCGGCGGAGATATGGTAACATGAGTCAGTCGCCAAGTTTCATCGAGGAAGAAAGACTCTGGCAGCAGGGATATCGGCTCGTCGCCGGAATTGATGAGGTCGGGCGCGGTCCACTAGCCGGTCCGGTAGTTGCCGCTGCGGTGATTCTATCGCCGGAAAGCAGATTATCCTGGCTTTTTCATCTGCGGGATAGCAAGAGGCTCGCTCCACGCAAGCGTGAGTTCCTTTCCTCATGCATCCAGAGGGAGGCCCCGGCAGTGGGCGTCGGTGTGGTTCCACCGGAAACCATCGATGCTTGCGGCATCGTGGCCGCCACGAGGCTGGCCATGCGCCTGGCGGTGGAGAAGCTTGCTCAACCCCTGTCTTCACAGGGGCAGGCCCCTGACTTCCTGCTCATAGATTGGATTACCATGCCTGAGCTTGACATCCCGCAAAGAAGCATCACCAGGGGCGATAATTTCTCCCGCTCGATCGCTGCAGCATCGATCGTTGCCAAGGTCCACCGCGACCGGCTGATGATGGAATACGATAGCCTCTACTCCGGATATGGCTTTGCCCGTAACAAGGGCTACCCCACGATAGAACACCTGGCAAAGCTACGGCGCCTGGGATGTTGCCCCATCCATCGTGCCAGCTTTGCTCCGGTTCGTGAAGTGCGGGAAAGAAATGGCTGATACTCGTAAGCTCATGGGGGCGTTTGGTGAGAGAGCAGCCAGGGAATATTTGAAGAAGCGCGGATACAAGATCCTGGAGACGAACTTTCGCGGTGCGCTTGGCGAGATTGACATTGTAGCCCAGGAGGGGGATTGCGTCGTGTTTGTAGAGGTGCGCACCAGAAGGAGTCTGGCATTCGGCACCCCTGAGGAATCCATAACAGCGGCCAAGAAAGCAAGACTGATCAAGTTGGCACAGTCTTATATCCAGGGCCATCGAGATCCGTCCTCCCCGTGGCGCATCGATATTGTGGCAATCGAGATAGGTCAGGACGGGAAAATCACCAGGATCGAGCTAATCGAAAACGCTGTAGACTAACGCGGTTTGCATTTGCTAAAATGGGCGTACTTAATTCAGCGGGCGATTGACGGGCTGTCTGGCTGTTGGCAGACAGGGCTAACCGCTGACGGCTTTATCCGTACGGAGTGAGGGTGATCATGCCAATCTATGAATATCGTTGTGGAAATTGTAAACGCCGCGTCTCGATCCTGGTTCAGGGATTCAAGAGCCCCCCACCCCCTGAGTGTCCTCGGTGTGGCGATAAGGAATTAACCCGGCTATTCTCCAGTTTTTCCATCGGCAAGAGCGAGTCATATCTGAGGGACGGCCTTTACGAAGATATACTCTCGGATTCCAAATTGATGCGTGGGTTGGAATCGAACGATCCCCGGGCTCTAGCCGAATGGACTCGCTGGATGAGCCAGGCCACCGGTGAAGAGATGGGACCTGAACATGAGGATATAATGGAGAAATTAGAGGCCGGCGAGCCGGTCGACCAGGTGATGGCAGAGGCAGAGTCCATGATGGCCGACACCGGAGGAGAGGAGGACTAGAGACATGCCCATTTACGAATTCCGTTGTCAGGATTGTCGGAGCAAGACGAGTGTTTTTGCGAGGAGCATCTCTTCTCCGGTTGATGCCACCTGTTCCTCGTGCGGCAGCAGGGAGCTGGTTCGCCTGGTTTCCAGTTTTGGCATCAGTAAGACGGTAAGGAGCGTTCACGAAGCATCCGGCGAACCTGGAATGTTTGCCGGTCCGGATTACTACAGGGATCTGCGCAATATCGGCAGGTCGGCCGAGAGGAGATTCGCCGAGATGGGGATGGACATGCCTTCCCAGGTTCGCAGCATGATCGATGCCGCCAGGGAAGGAGAAATGCCGGACTCGGTGAAGGATTTGCAGCCGAACGTTAAGGAGATATAGGTCGTTCTAATGTTACGCATCATCGACGCTAATCTCGACCGTCTCAGCGAGGGGCTGCGTGTCCTTGAGGATATATCTCGCTTCATCCTGGTGGATATTCGCATTACCGAGAAGCTCAGGCGCATGCGCCACGAGTTGATAGCAATTGATCCCGCTCTTAAGATTAGGCTGTTGGCGGCGCGGGATTCGATGGCTGATGTGGGGCGCGAAGGGGCTGTGGGGGGCGTAGTTGATAGAAAGCGCCTGATAGACGTGGTCAGCGCCAACGCCAGGCGAGCACAGGAATCCCTGCGTGTTCTCGAGGAATTGGCTAAGTTGCCTCAAGCGCCCGCCGAACTAGGAGAGCAGCGCTTTGAGGAGGCCAGATTCACCCTCTATGAGATAGAAAAGGAACTCGCTCTGAGGCTGGTCCGCCAAGACCGGCGAAACAGACTCGCCGGCCTTTATGTGATCCTAGATGCCGAGACACTGGGGGAACGAAGTGAGGCCGAGGCCGCCCGCCAGGTGATCCAGGGCGGAGCCAGGGTAATCCAACTGCGGGATAAGCATCGTAGCAAGAGGGAATTGATCCCGGTGACACGGGAGCTAAAACAGATTTGCGCTGGGGCTGGTGTCCTCTTCATCGTGAACGATTATATTGATCTGGCTCTGGCGACCGATGCTGATGGGGTTCATCTGGGCCGGAATGACCTCCCCGTTCCGCTGGCGCGGGAGATTCTGCCTCTGGATAAGATCATTGGCTGCTCGGCACGCACCGTGGAACTGGCCATTCAGGCCCAGGAAGAAGAAGCTGATTACATCGGAGTGGGTTCAATATATTCCTCGCCCACAAAACCCAACGCCGAGGTTATCGGCCTGGGAAGACTGCGAGACATAAGGAACGCTATCTCATTACCGATCGTCGCCCTCGGAGGCCTCAACGAGAGCAACGTAAGCGAGGTGATCGAAGCAGGCGCCGATTGTGTGGCCGTCATAGACGCTGTTCTGAACGCTCGGGACATTCGGATGGCAACACACCGACTAGCTGCCGGATTCAAGCAGGGGACATAATACTTACAAAGTTGTCTCAAGTCGATGAGAAAGGAGCAAGAATATGGCGAAGAATCAGTATCCCCATTGTGCTCGCTGCCCCCGGGTGGTTTGCCTTCTCATGGTGAAGGCTGACGAAGAACTTCCCCTTGATGAGGCACCGGCTTTCTGCCCGATGAAACTTATGCCGGAGATCATTGCCAGGGCAACCGCTGAATATGATAAGCCGGAGGTAAGGGAATTTGCCCGATTAGCTTCAGTTCAGGAATTTGAGTGCTACGAGTTTCTGCCTGAAGGCAGGCGGACCAAGATCCCCCGGGTCGAGGAGTTGATTCAGTTTGCCCATAAGTGTGGCTACAAGAGGCTCGGCCTTGCCTTCTGCGCTGGACTGGCGAACGAAGCTCGCATTCTGACTGACGTCCTGGAGAACAAAGGCTTTGAGGTGGTTTCAGTAAGGTGCAAGGTGGGAGCCACGCCCAAGGAGAGGATCGGCATCAGAGAAGAGGAAAAAATACGGGGGCCGGGATGGCTGGAGACGATGTGCAATCCTATCGTTCAAGCCGAGGTTTTGAATCATGAGAAGGTTGACCTGGCAATTATGCTCGGGCTTTGCATGGGACACGATACTCTGTTTATCCAATATTGCCGCGTGCCGATGACCGTGCTGGCGGTGAAGGACCGGGTCTTCGGGCACAACCCGCTGGCGGCGCTTTATCTCGCTGATTCCCCTTATTACGACCGGCTGATGGCGAAAACTACGCGCCCGGAGGGATTCGAACCCCCGACCCTCGGTTCCGAAGACCGATGCTCTATCCACTGAGCTACGGGCGCAAGCCTGGAGAGTATCACTGATCGCCCAAGACGATGTTTGGTTGGGGTGAGTGAAGGGATTCGAACCCTCGATCTCCAGGGCCACAACCTGGCGCCTTAACCGCTTGGCCACACTCACCATGAGGATGTATTATACTTCTATTCTAACGGCTGGCGTGCGGCAGGTCAAGCCGGCTGACAGCCTGAGGTTCCCGGACGCCTACGACCTCAGGGTCGAGTCTTCTTGTAGTTGCAATCATTCGACAGAACAGGTATAATATCAGTGAAGATGCGAAAAATTCTGGTTACTGGCGGCTGCGGCCAAATCGGCTCTGAACTAGTGATGGAGCTTCGTGGGAAGTACGGTGGGAATAATGTTGTAGCCGCTGGCTATAAGAGAAATCCCAGCAAGACACTTCTCAATTCAGGCCCAGTCGAGTTTATCGACGTTACCAATAGAAGAACGGTCGAAGACGTTATCAGAAAGTATGAAATCGACACCATCTACCACATGGCTGCCATACTTTCAGCCGTGGGTGAGAAGAATCCTGAGCTATGCTGGAACGTAAACATAAACGGACTCCGCAATATCCTCGAGATTGCCAGGGAATACGATCTCATCAGGGTTTTCTTTCCGAGTTCAATTGCAGTCTTCGGGCCGGGGACCCCTCAATATAACACACCCCAGGAAACTATCCTTCGCCCAACGACCATGTATGGCATCACCAAAGTTTCCGGGGAGTTACTCTGCGAATGGTACTTCAAGCGCTTTGGTCTGGATGTGCGTGGCATTCGCTATCCCGGCATCATCAGCAGTGAGACTCCTCCTGGAGGCGGAACCACAGATTACGCCGTGGCCATATTCCACGAAGCCATCCAGCAAAAGAGATACACCTGCTTCCTGAAGGAGGATACGGTCCTTCCGATGATGTACATGCCGGATTGTATCCGAGCCACTGTGGAACTAATGGAAGCCGACCTCGTGAGGCTTAAACACCACTCTAACTTTAACCTGACCGCCATGAGTTTCTCCGCTGGACAACTAGCTAGGGAAATCAAGAAACATATCCCTGAATTCACATGTGTATACAAGCCTGACTTCAGGCAGGAGATCGCTGAATCATGGCCAAGGTCTATTGACGACAGCGCAGCCCGCGAGGAGTGGGGTTGGAGCCCCAAATATGATCTCAGGATGACGGTCGAGGATATGTTGGAAAGATTGAGGAGGTAGTAATCCAATGCAAAGCAGATTTGATTTTGTTCTGGATGAATTGCAGCAGTTGAAGGACAGCGGACTGTACAACCTGATACGCACGATAGAGTCTGCGCAAGGGGCATGGATTGTTGTCGACGGCTCACGCGTCCTGAATCTGTGCTCGAACAACTATCTCGGTCTAGCGAATGAACCAAGGCTCAAGGAAGCGGCCATACAAGCCATAGAGCAATTCGGCGTTGGGCCGGGAGCTGTCCGATCCATAGCCGGCACCACGAGCCTTCATCTGAAGCTCGAAAAGGCTCTGGCTGACTTCAAAGGCGTGGAGGACGCACTTTCTTTCCAATCAGGCCTCTGCGCTAATATCGGGACGATAGCCACGCTCGTTGGAGAAGGGGATGCGATATTCTCGGATGAACTGAATCACGCCTCGATCATAGACGGGGCAAGACTCACCAGGGCGAAACGCTTTATTTACCCTCACCGGGACGCCAAAGGATTAAGGGAAATTCTGGACAAAGAGGGGAAATCAGCAAGAAGGAAACTAATAATCACTGACGGCGTGTTTTCCATGGACGGC
Organism: Dehalococcoidia bacterium; assembly: GCA_023271515.1. Lineage (GTDB taxonomy): Bacteria > Chloroflexota > Dehalococcoidia > SZUA-161 > SpSt-899 > BS503. The sequence goes on from JALPXQ010000019.1 coordinate 12,392, forward strand.
GACCTTGCTCCATTGCCGGAACTGGTGGAGGTTGCCGAAGAGTATGAGGCGCTGATTATGGTTGATGACGCACACGGAGAAGGCGTATTAGGCGATCACGGCCGCGGAATAGTCGATCATTTCGGCCTGCAGAACAGAGTTGACATAGAAATGGGAACCATGTCTAAAGCGTTTGGAGTGGTGGGTGGATACATAGCTGGCAAAAAGATACTCATGGAGTATTTGAGACAGCGGGCAAGGACGCACCTGTTCTCATCGGCGGTCACTCCTCCAGATGTCGCCGCCTGCATAGTTGCGGTCAATCTACTCGCATCATCGGACGAGTTAGTCCAACAACTCTGGGAAAATACGGGCTACTTCAAGAAGGGAATGAAATCGTTAGGTTTTGACCTGGCACATTCGGAGACACCGATAACTCCCGTCATGCTTGGCGACGCGAAGCTGGCACGCAGTTTCTCGCAGCGACTGTTTGAAGAGGGTATATTCGCTCAGGCAATAGGCTACCCAACCGTGGCGATGGATAAGGCCAGAATAAGGGTAATGATTTCGGCGGCTCACAGCCACAAGGACCTGGACTTTGCTCTCGGTGTTTTTGGACGTGTGGGAGAAGAGCTTGGAGTGCTGTGAGATAGCGAGCACTAGCCAAAGCGGGCATTAACCTGCTCGCGGTAGCCCCGGTAATTCCTGCTCGTCTCTTCGATGTGATCCCCGCCGAATTTCTCCAGAAACGCTCCGGCCAGGACCATCGCCAGCATCGCCTCACCGATGATCCCCGCAGCGGGGACAATGCAGATGTCGGCACGCTCGAAATGAGCTAAGACTTTCTCCCCGGTTCGCAGGTCTACCGAGGCAAGAGGCTTTGCGATGGTAGCGATCGGCTTGACCGCCGCTCGAACTACCAGGGCCTCGCCGTTGGTCATCCCCCCTCGATTCCCCCCGCCCGATTGGTGGGGCGTCTGAGCCCTGGCTCAATCACGTCTTGAGCCTCCGAACCTCTCAGATCGGCGAGGGCGAATCCGGCTCCGATCTCGACTCCCTTCACCGCGTGTATGCTCATCATCGCCTGAGCGATCCGGCCATCGAGCCGGCGGTCCCACTGGATATGAGAACCCAGGCCAATAGGCACACCGGTTGCTACTACCTCAAACACTCCCCCAACACTGTCACCGCCTTCTCTGGCTGCATCGATAGCGGCGATCATCTGCCTCTCGGCCACAGCGTCGGCGCAACGCACGGGAGAGGCTTCGACTTTCTCCCAATCGATTGAGTCGTAGTGCCTGGCCCGGCACCCGCCGATGGCGATAACATGACTGTGAATCTCGATATCAAATCCCTGAAGAAACTTCCTCGCCACCGCCCCCACCGCGACCCTCCCAGCCGTCTCACGTGCGCTGGCTCGTTCGAGGATGGGGCGTATGTCATCGAGGTTGTATTTAGCAATTCCGGCGAGATCAGCGTGGCCAGGGCGGAGCCGTGTAACCGGATCAATCGTTCCTTCGACTCCGCTCAGGACAGGCTCTTCGACCGGGACGACACTCATGACCTCCTGCCAGTTCTGCCAGTCTCGATTCTGAATAAGCAGCGAAATGGGGCTGCCGATGGTCAGTCCATGTCTGACTCCGGAGAGAATCTCCGCATGATCCCGCTCGATCTGCATCCGGGCGCCGCGCCCATAGCCTCCCTGACGCCTCTTCAGCTCAAACGCAATATCAGCCTCACTCAGGGAAATTCCCGCCGGAAATCCCTCTACGACCACCACGAGTCCTTTTTCGTGGGATTCTCCAGCGGTCAAGAAACGAAACATCTTTCAACCCCGGTTGGGGTTCGACCCCCCTGTTCTCTTTCTCTTTGACCCGGAGGATAGTTGAGCCTCCAGCTTGGAGAGCACATCAGTCGCCGGACTCTCCCCGAAATACAGCTTGATGTGCGGCCAGGGAATCTCGATTCCCTCCTCATCAAAGGTCTTCTTGATCCTCTTTCGCAGCTCCCCCATCACCTCCCACTGCCTCAATGCCCTGGTTTTGCCCAGTATCTTGATGTCGATCCCGGAATCTCCAAGATTGTCCACCCGGAGAACCTCGGGGGTTTCCATGATAAGCCCTTTCCAGTACGTTTCCGCTGTCATCTCCCGGCTAACCCTGTTTATGACCTCGCTGACACGGTCCAGATCCTCACCGTAGCCTACTGAGATAATCATGTTCACCCGGGCCCAATCCTTGGTGAGGTTACTGGCGATCTTAACTTCACCGTTGGGGACGACGTGGGAGGTGCCGTCAAGATCCCTCAGCCTCGTTATTCTCAAACCCAGATACTCTACCTCACCGACTATGCCGGCAATCTGTACCCAGTCTCCTTTGGAATATTGATCCTCAATGATGATGAAAAGGCCACTTAAGATGTCCCGGATCAGTCCCTGAGCGCCAAAGCCGATGGCGATACCAATGATGCCCGCGCCGGCAAGAAGCGGGCCAATCTGTATGCCAAATTCGGGCAGGATCATGAAGACCGTTACGGACCAGATGGCTACCACCGCCGCGCCCACCAGGAAATTGCTCAGTGTCTCTGCCCTTTGCTCTACCTCCTCGGCAAATCGCTCCTTCCCCTTTCTGAAGACGCTTCGATGGACGATCTTTGGGATCATCCCCCTCACAATCTGCTGAACGGCGAATGCCAACGCCAGGATAACTGCAACCCGAACCCCGTGGCCACGCAACCAAAGTAAGACGGCAACGCCGGCATCCTTGAGAGCATCGGTGGCCCAGGCGATATCTACTCCAAGGCGCGGCAAGATCACCAGCACCATAGCGCCAACGATCACCACGGTCCCGGCCCACAGGACAACCTGGTTCAGGATGCGGGACGCCCTGCTCCAATTCTCTTCCGCCGGCGTGATCCTGGTGATCAGCGCGGTGATCCATCTCGGAGCCCATCGCCGCAATGCCCCGTAGACCAGGGCCGCTACGGCAATGGTTGCCACGATCCAGATGCCCTGTGCCAGAAACCAATCCCAGTCCAGATTCATGATTATCTCAGTCATGGAGAGGCATCTCTACAGGGCGCTCTTCGCCCGTTCTAGCATTACGTCGACCGGCGCCCTCCGGCCGGTCCAGAGCTCGAAAGCCGTCGCCCCCTGATAGACCAGCATCGAAAGCCCGCCAAGGGTACGCGCCCCCACCTCCTCCGCGATTTCAAGCAAAGGAGTCCTGATCGGATTATACACCACATCGTAGACCACAGACCTGGGCGATATAAGCTCTTTAGGCAGGGGCGATTGCCCTTCAGCAACGCTGTGCTTCATTCCTACAGGAGTGCAGTTCACGAGCAGATCGGCGGAGAAGACCGCCTCTTCGAAGTCGCCTTTATTGGAGCTTAGAACCGTGATATGGCTGACACAGAGGTCAGCCCCTACAAGGTCTGTGGCTAGTCTCTCCGCTCGTCCGATGTCAATGTCAAAGAGAGTCAGTGATTCAACGCCGGATCTCACCAGAACAAAGCCAATTGCCCTTGCCACACCACCGGCGCCGAGCATGGTCACCATCTTACCTCTGGGATCGAATCTGCCTTCCTCCTCCAGTGCTCTGAGGAAACCCCCGGCATCGGTATTATATCCTATCAGACCGGCATCTCGCCTGGCGATAGTGTTCACCGCTCCAATGTCTGAGGCAAGCCCATCGATCCCGTCCAGGAGCGACATTACTTGCTCCTTGTAGGGCACGGTGATGTTAGCGCCGAGCCTCTGGGGAGATCGGATATTCTGCACCACCTCGCCTAGATTATCAGGCTCAGTCTCCCAGAGCTCGTAGCGAATATCGAGTCCCAGGTGATCGAAAGCCGCCTGTTGAAATGCCGGCGAGATCGAATGTCCCACAGGATAACCTATTAGCCCAACCGTCTGTTTCATAATGGGAACCCTCCCCTTGTCATTCCCGCGAAGCTTGTCCTCGAGAAATCGGGGAACGGGAATCCACTCCTATCTTTCTAAACTCCTGCTTCTACAGAGTCTGACCAGTCAGTCGCCTGGGCAATTAAGGTCTCGTGCTATCGAGATACCATTGCAATATGACGGCGGCGGCGGCGGCATCCCTTCTCTTTTTCATCTGGCGGCGATCTCTCCCGGCATCTTTTAGCAGTCTTTCAGCGATTACTGTGGAGAGTCTCTCATCCCACATCTTTATCGGTACATCAGTCAACTCAGAGAGTTCCTCCACGAAGGCGTTCGTCTTCGCTGCCTGTTTCCCTATGCTGCCGTCCATCGAGCGAGGCAGTCCCACGACAATGCAGCCCACCTCGTTCTCCTTTACCATATCGAGTATGGACTCAAGATCAGTGCCGTCGCCTTTTCTTTCGACAACCGTTAAGGCACTTGCCAGAATCTCCATCGGGTCGCTCATGGCCACGCCGATTCGCTTATCACCCACATCAAGGCTAAGAATACGCATGCCTCACCTTTAGCGAATCCTTATGCTATCTCTATAGAGAGTAACCAATTTCTGCTGGAATACCTCCAAATCGTGGTCATGAAGGAAGTTTTCCACCATGGCGATTTCCTCTTCAGATTTCAGATTGCCATGGCGGATATAGATGATTCCCTTCGTTTTCTCCGCTGGGAAGCGAACGGGATTAGTGAAATGGTAATCTCTGGTGATAAGAACTGACTGCTCCCGCAATATGAAGGCATAAATATCCTCATCTAGCACTCCCCTATCGGGTAGTTCAGAGATGGAGATAACTTCATGCCCTTCTTTTCGCAATCTTTCCGCAAGCCCATAGCTGACATTCTCATCTACCACGATTTTCATTTACAAGGCTACTTTCTCAGTAGATAGATACGCTGCATATTCGATACATGCCAAGATATCCTCATGCTCAAGTCGGGGGAAGTTCTTCAATACCGTGTCATAATCTTCGCCAGCCGCCAAGTGGCTGAGGATTACACGCACGGGGATACGGGTACCCTTGATGCATGGTTCCCCACCACAAACATTGGGATCTGAGGTAATCCTTAAATTCATCGTATGCCCCCTTGGACTTCATTGACCGAGTAAATGCTTATTACACTATCCCTTTCTCACCAACTCAGGAACCAATCGCAGAGCCTCATCTATCTTACTCTTGTCCCTGCCGCCGGCCTGACCGATGTCAGCCTTGCCCCCACCGCCTCCCCCGGTCACCTGGGCCACTTGTTTCACGATATCTCCGGCATGGATTCCCCTGGCTACCAGGTCGGGGGTAACCATAGCTAAGAATCTGGGATTGCCGTCCTGAACAATCCCCAACACAATCACGGCGCTGCCGAGCTTATCCTTGAACCAATCCCCCATCTGGCGCAGTAGCTCCATGCTTGAGGCGGAGACCCTGGCTGCCAGAACGTTGACGTCGTCTATCTGCTTCACCTCATGAAGAAGGGATTCGGCCGTCTCACGCAGAAGACGGCTCTCCAACCCTCTGGCTCGCTTGCGCTCGGCGTTGAACTCGGCAATAAGCGCTGCCAGCCTC
>JALPXQ010000002.1 GCA_023271515.1 Dehalococcoidia bacterium
CTCTATAATATATAACGAATGAAACGCCGAAAAGTTAGGTATGTATAAGACGCCGGAACGACCGATTCTGCTCACACACTTGCGATTGCTTTCTGCACTGGCGTATAATCTCAGCAGAAGGGTTTTTTTGGGCTGTTGAACGAGAACTTCCTCCATGAAGAAATAACCTTGATTCGCCGGGCCAGGGCAGGCGACAGGGAGGCTTTCGGGCAACTGATGGAGATCCATGCACCGCGAGCCTATCGCCTTCGCCATCCTCTAGAACCGGAGTGATGCCGAGGACACGGTGCAGGAAGCCTTCATCACTAGTCCTTTGAGGAGCATCTCCAGGATTGCAAAGATTGCCGCCATGAACTGGAGAGCCTCAGAGAGTTGGACATTCGTCTGAAGCAAGAGGTTCCCGGATACTGGGAAAGCGTGAAGCCGGCGCCGGCTTTCCTTGCCCGCCTTAGAGGATTGGAGTTGGAAAGTCCGCCAGGGCGAATTCCCTCCATCGCAGAAGCGTTCTCGGCGCTATGGCTGCGGCATCGCCCGGCGCTGGCGGTAGGACTCTCTGTTTGTCTGGTAGTGGCCCTGGCAGTTACTGTTTTCTGGATTGTCCCTCCAGGGGTGGAACCTATCATTGCCCCAGCGGAGGTCCCACCAGAGCTACAGGTGCAGGAGAAGCGAGACGTCCCGCCGGAGGTGGGAATACCTGCCCCGGAACCTCCTCCTGTTGCCCGTGAGGCAGTGGCTGTGGATGTTGAAGTTGCCGCCCTCCTAGACGTCCGTGAGCAGCAAATCGCTCGGGCGGTGCGGTTCCTCAGAGCCCATTTCGATCCTGAAGTCGGCCTTATCCATCGGAGCGAAGGAGCCACGATTGTGAATCACTTGCAATATCGGCACGACCAGATATTCTGGCTCTACCCTGATAACCTGGTTGCCTCCTATGCCCTCGACCCCTTCGATGCGGGCATGGCTCAGAAGATAAGGGAAACGCTGCGCGGCTACGATCAGCCGCCAAGCCGGCTATTTGAGGTTCTCTTTGGTGAGCTGATACCGGAGGAGATCGCCAAAGCCCGGCAGGTGGTGATAGACAGGGAGCCTGAATTCCTGATTATGGCTGAGTTTCACGATTCTCGTTACCCGTTATCCTGGAAAGACTACGGCGATATGCTCATCTACCAATCCCTGAATCAACACCTGCGGGGCAACAGGGAGAAGGCGAGGAAATACTTCGATCAGGCATATTCGATGTGGGATGGAAAGGGAATACTCGATGCAGAAGCCAGGGAAAAGAACCGCTATGCCAGCCACAATCCGGCGCTCATTCTCTACGCCAGCAGGGTTCTGGATATGCCCATCAGTCAGCAGATCGAGGCCACGCTTTGGGGTATGCAGAACCCCGGCGGCGGAATTGCGGCCTACTTTGATTTCGAAGGGGATGTGCTGGGGCCAAGCTGTATCAAGGCCACCGCCATGGCGCTCTTAATCTATTAACGAGGACCTCATCGCTCGGATGCGGTGACTTTGCCCCAACCGTGGTCTGGGGTCAGGCGTTGCAGGCGCGAGCAGCTAGGTTCTACCCGCCGCCACCCAAAGTCTAGACCTCACCCCCACCTGTGCTATAATAGGCGGTAGAGGATACTATGGCGCAACGTATTAGATTGCCGCTTCATGCCGAGGTGATAGAGAAATTGAGGGCCGGCGACCAGGTCCGGATCAACGGGATTATCTATTCCGCTCGCGATGCGGCGCATAAGCGGCTTGTCGAGGCACTCGATAGAGGCGAGAAGCTCCCGTTTGAGATCGAGGGGCAGACCATCTACTACATGGGACCTTCTCCAGCCAGGCCCGGTAGGGTCATCGGTTCGGCAGGACCAACCACCAGCGGTCGCATGGACGTCTATGCGCCTCGCTTGATGGAGGTTGGACTCAAGGGGATGATCGGGAAGGGATCTCGCTCCCAGGAGGTCAAAGATGCCATGCGCAGATACAAGGCCGTTTACTTTGCCGCCATTGGTGGTGCCGGAGCACTCATCGCTAAGTCCATCAAGAAGGCTGAAGTTGTAGCCTATGATGACCTCGGCGCCGAAGCCCTACGGCGTCTGGAGGTAGAGGATTTCCCCGCCACGGTAATCAATGACATCTATGGAGGTGACCTCTATGAGGAAGGGAAGGCAAGATGGGGACGGTGTTGAGTAATTAGCCGCAGGAGCCCGACGAGGGTTTTGGCGTCGCGAATCTCTCCTGAAGCGATCATCTCCGGGATGCCGGCCAGTGGAACGCGGACAATATTCATGATCTCATCGGCATCGGGTGCCTCCGGAGCGGGTTCCAGTTCCGTGGCGAGATAGAGATAAAGATACTCGGTGGAGTATCCGGGGCTGGCATAGAAACCGCCAAGGGCCTCTACCTTTCCGGCCAGGTAGCCGGTTTCCTCCCTCAATTCACGCTGGGCACAGACAAGCGGGCTTTCACCGGGCTCGACCTTGCCTGCTGGAATCTCAAGCAAATCCTGGCCTGCGGCGCTGCGGTGCTGGCGAACCAGGATGACATTTTCCGCGGCATCAACCACCACAATAGCGACACAGTTGCTATGCTCCACGATCTCCCGGGTGGTTTTCCTGCCTGAGGGCAGCTCTATGCCGTCAATGCGCAGGTTGATCCTCCGTCCCTGATAGACATGCTTGCTATCCAGTAATTTCTCTCTTCTTACCATTGTAGCTTTGCCGAGGGCTTCAAATGGAGAACCATGGCGGTCTCATCGCAATCGGGATACTTGGGACATCGCTGGCATTCCCCCCATATCTTCCGGGGAAGCTCCATGAGGCTAACCTGACTAAAACCAAATTGTTCGAAGAAGGCTGGCTGGTAGGTAAGACAGAAGATGGTAGGCACACCCAGGCCTCTCGCTTCCTCGATGCACTCTTTGACCAGCTCGGTGCCGAGACCCGCATCCTGTTGCTCCTCGGCTACGGCGAGGGACTTGATCTCTACCAGGTCATGCCAGCAGATATGCAGGGCCACACAGGCCACTAGCTCATCTCCCTCCCGAACGACGAAGAAATCTCGCAGGTTCTCATAGATTTCACTTAAGGGGCGAGCAAGTATCTGGCCCTGCGATGCAAAGTAGTTGACCAGCTTGTGTATCTGGGGCACGTCGGCGATCTTTGCTTTTTCAACTCTCATCCGTTGATCCCCCTTTGGCACTTAACCTCTGCAATAATGTCTCATGGAAGAAGGAGCGAGGCTGGATTCGCAGGAGCCGGGTGGTATAAGGGCTGCGTCTGATTCTGACCGTGTCCCCGCTATGCAAAGGGAACTCAAGTTGCCCGTCGATGCTGACCCTGGCCTCGTGAGCGGTTTGAACCTCAAGCTCTACTACCGATTGGGGGGATAGCACCAGAGAGGTAGCCAAACTTAAATGCGGTGCGATCGGTGTCAACAGAATCTCCTGGGCATTGGGGAAAAGGATCGGCCCACCGGATGACAGGGAATATCCGGTGCTTCCGGTTGCCGTGGCCACAATCACCCCATCGCCCTTGTAGGTAGTTACCGGTTGGCCGTCGACGGATGCCTTCACCCGGATAACACGCACAATCGAGCCCCGTCCCACCACCACATCGTTCAGTGCGTGAATGACTCTCGAATGCGAGGGGAGTTCCGCCTGGAGCATTGCCCGCTCGTCGGTCCAGCTTTCTCCAGCCAGGAAGCTGGAAATCCTGGTGAGTGCCTCCCCTCCACTGATTTCGGTCGCAAATCCCAGATTGCCCAGGTTTATGCCCAGGATGGGGATCGCCTCAGGAGCGGCAAGGCGCGCCACCCGTAGCATCGTGCCGTCACCGCCAAGGCTGAGGATCATCTCGGTTCCCGCCAGTTCCTTCGTGGCCCTGACCTCGTCGGCGGCCGGGTAGAGCCAGGCTGAAACGCCCAGTTGCTGCAATTTCTCCGCCAGACTTTGAGCAAGGCCTGGGGCGGCAGCGATGTTGGCGTTAAACAATATACCGACTCGTCTCATAGTTGCACCGTAACTGCTCAGGTTGCCAGGCCTGCCCCCGGCCGCAGGCCCAGGGGTTCAAGGTTCAAGGTTCACGGTTGTCCACCTTGCCCTCTTCATCTTTCTCTAACCCTTCAGGGTATTCCCTCACTCGCTAAAGTCTCCTCGTCATGAAACGGATCCCCTGGCTTCAGCAGTTGCTCCAGCTCCTCTCTCATCCTCTGCCAGTGCGTTCCTCGCCAGTAAATGCGATTGCACCCCGGACACTGCACGTATTGCTCCTGCGTTTGGAGAACATACGGTGGCACAAGATCACGAACCTCTTCTTTTTCCCTGGGGATCAAGGGCTCGTTGCATTCCAGGCAGAGCGAAAACGGATCTGAGCCCGATTCCAGGTACAACGTCTCCACCACCTGCCGCAGTTGTTCTCTCACGTTCTCGGATTCGATCAACACCACCTTGATCTTTCCGGTAGAAGCCACCCCTCTTCGTAGTATGCCGGTATCTTTGGTTAAGAGAACCCTCCCCTCTTTTAGAGCGATTCGAACAAGCTCGTTATCGTCCAGGCCGTTGATGAACAGGGCATCATATCCCAACATCCGAAGCCTTTTGGCCAGCTTGCCTACATTGAGATCGACGATGAACTTAGGCTTCATGCTTTCTATATATGATAGCATAAATCCACAGGCGCTTTCATTTCTGCTATAATTCAACTACGATGCCAAACTTCGAGTTCACCGATCATACCGCTGACATAGGTATTATCGCCTATGGGAATAGCGTCGAAGAGGTGTTCGTCAATGCCGCCTGTGGGATGTTCAGCCTCATCGCTGATTTCGAAAAGGTAGCCGAGGTGATCGGTCACCAGGTGGTCGCCGAAGCCCCGGATCAGGAGGAGTTGCTGGTCACCTGGCTGAACGAGCTTCTCTATCTCTTCGATGCCGAGAATCTTATCTTCAGTAGATTTGAGATCGTTGACCTGAGGCAGCAATATGTGAGGGCGATGGCTTATGGGGAAAAGGTCGATCCCTTGCGTCACAATCTCAAGACGCAGGTCAAGGCCGCTACTTATCACCAACTGAAGCTCGAAAAAGGGGACGAGTTTAGTGCCCGAATAATCCTTGATATCTGAATGGAGGTGTATAGATGTCATCATGGAGAGAGCGGCTCAAGAAGATCGATGATTATCGCTGGGAGATTGAAACGAGCTACAAGCCTGGAATGCGTGTGCCGGGGCTTCTGTATGCCGATGAGCACATGCTGGAGCAAATCGGTGAGGAGCAGTCGCCGGAGCAGGTAGCTAACGTGGCGTTTCTCCCCGGAATCGTGGGCAAGTCCCTGGCCATGCCCGATATTCACTGGGGATACGGATTCCCTATCGGGGGGGTTGCCGCAACCAGAGTCGACGATGGGGTGATCTCTCCGGGTGGGGTGGGGTTCGACATCAACTGCGGTGTGCGGCTTTTGACCACCAACCTGATGGAGAAAGACGTCCGGCCCAGGATTGAAGAGATTATTGGGCAACTGTTTGCGAGCATTCCCTCGGGCATGGGATCTGGGGGCCGCATAAGGGTCAAGGGAAAAGAGATGGACAAGGTGCTACGCGATGGCGCCCGATGGGCAGTGGAGAAGGGGTATGGTGATCAGGAAGATCTGGAATTTACCGAGGAGAATGGGTGCCTCAGGGGGGCAGATCCTGATCAGGTAAGCGAGAAGGCCAGGAAACGGGGCATCCCTCAATTGGGCACCCTTGGGTCCGGCAATCACTTCCTTGAGATTCAGATGGTGGAGGAGATCTACGACGAAGTGGCCGCCGGTGTCTTTGGCGTACATCGAGCGGGTCAAGTCGTTATCTTGATTCATACCGGCTCGCGCGGATTCGGACATCAGGTATGCGACGATTATCTCAAGACGATGGGCCCGGCGGTGAGGAAGTATGGCATCGAGCTGCCCGACCGGCAGCTTGCCTGCGCCCCGGTGAAATCACCCGAAGGGCAGGCATATCTTGCGGCAATGGCCTGTGCGGCTAACTACGCCTGGGCTAATCGCCAGTGCATCACTCACTGGACGAGGGAGGCGCTGTCCGGTATCTTCGGCAGGAGCCCTCGCGAATTGGGGCTGCGACAGGTCTACGATGTGGCGCACAACATCGCCAAGATTGAGGAGCACGCTGTAGACGGCAAGGGGCTCCTGGTTTGCGTGCATCGCAAAGGGGCTACCAGGGCTTTCCCTGCGGGGCATCCCGATGTGCCTGCGGCCTACAAGGATGTCGGCCAACCGGTGCTCATTCCCGGGGATATGGGGCGCTACTCCTATGTGGCGGTAGGGACTCAGAGGGCAATGGAGGAGACCTTCGGTTCGACCTGTCACGGGGCAGGCAGGGTGCAGAGTCGCTCGAAGGCAAAGAAAGACCTTTCCGCCTTGGACGTCGCCGATGAGCTAAGGGCGAAAGGGATTACTTACCAGGTGGCAAGCAGGTCGGCCCTGGTCGAGGAAGCGTCCCAGGCCTATAAGGATGTAAGCGAGGTGGTTCAGGTGGCCGATGGTGCGGGGATATCGCGCAAGGTGTTCAAGGCCAGACCCATCGGGGTGATAAAGGGGTAGTCAAATTCTGCATTTCGCACTGAGCCATCGCGCCCGGCAGTTAAACCACGAATTTCCTGGATTTCCCTGTCAAGAAACTCAAGGCCTTACCCCGATTGTTTCTATACGAGGTTGTCCCAGCGGAACTTTCTAAGCGTGATCAACGATGCCACGATCGTAATAACGAGCAGGTAAAGGAGAGAGTAGCCGACCGTGACGTTTTCAAATACTGTCACATTGAAGAGGGTAACACCAGTGAAAGAAAAGTTGGGTTGATTGAAGCCAGGATGCACCCAAATGTGGGACAACGCATCGAACGCATGACTGAGCGGGAGAAGGTCTGATATGAACTTGAGCCAATCAGGGAAGTAAATGCGTGGCCCCATCGCTCCACTGAGAAGAAACATCGGGAGGAATATGACAAAACTCAGAATCTGTGCTGTCTGGCTGCCTGGTGTTAACACGGACAGCATCATACCAAGTGAAAAGAAAGCCAGATAGCAAATTAAGAATGCAAGCAGTACCTGCCAGAGAATGCCGCCGAATAGTATGCCGAAGGCAATTCGACCGACAATGATCATCGCAACAAGCGAGAGCGCAGTAACAACCATACCGACCGCAAGTTGAGAAAACAAAATGGCGGCAAGTGGAACAGGCCGAGTTCGCAGGGTTCTGAATACACCGCGCTCTCGATAGCGGGTCATCATAGGGTAAATCCCCAGGATACCAATGGCGGCAAATACCCAGGCAACGGTTGATCCTACCATAGCATCAACGATACGAAATGTACGACCGTATTCGTCTGTGAAGATTTCTTCTCCTTTCAGCCCAACGAATTCGCCAAGTAAATACAAGGAAATTACCGGGAAGGCAATGGTTAAAAGAACCAGGAGCGGCTGTCTAAAGAAGAGACGCAGTTCACTTGCTATTAAACTCAGATATGTCTTTACTCGCATGTTTCTCCTCCGTTCTCAGAATACTCTGTGCCGGTGATCAATAGGTATAGGTCGTTTAGTGTTGCCCCGCGTGTTTCCATTTTGAGGGGTGCTATGTCCTTTTCTTCCAGATGCGACAAGATAACTCTGTGCAAATCAGAACCAAGGCCGAAGACCTCACTTCGGTTGCCATCTTGCCTCACGTGCGTAACCTTCGGAAGCGCAAGTAGTGTAGCTACGTCCAGTGGTGATGCTGTCGTAATTGCAACCCTGGTATCGATTTGCTGGGCTGCCAGTAACTCGCTGGTGGTTCCTCTGGCGACCATCCTTCCCTTGTCCATGATGGCGATTGTGTCGCAATTGTCCTGGGCTTCCTCCAGATAGTGTGTCGTTACAATGATGCTTCGACTGGAATTACAATATTCCCGCATGTATTGCCAGAAGCGGTTGCGTCCATGTGGATCCAATCCGGTAGTGGGTTCATCCAGGAAAAGAAGATCTGGTTTACCCACGAGAGCCAATGCGACCTGGAAGCGCCGCTTTTGCCCGCCGGACAATCGATCGTAATAGCGTGAGCGAGCCTCACTCAAGTTGAATACGTCCAGTAGCGATTGCCACGGCAGTGAGTCATCGTAGAAGGATGCAAATAGTCGCATCGTTTCATCTACTTTGATTCGTTCTGGTAAGCCGGCACCTTCCTGCAACTGGACGCCTATTCGGGGTAGCAACTGTTTACGATCTTTGTGTGGATCGAGACCGAGCACTTGAATGCCTCCAGAGTCCGGTCGGCGAATGCCTTCGATGCACTCGATGGTAGTTGTTTTGCCGGCACCGTTTGGCCCGACGATACCGAAGATCTCTTTCTCATAGACCTCGAAGCTGACACCATCAACGGCGGCGAGATCACCATACCTCTTGATAATATCTTCAACGACAATTACTGTTTCCATTCTGTAACACTTCTCCTTTGAATTGGTTCAGTCCTTCTCGGATAAATCAGGTAACCGTTCACGGTTGTCGGTTCACAGTTCACAGTTTTTTCAATGAACTATGCAACGATTGAAGCATTTTGGATATTGATTTCAATAGAGGATCCCATGACTCTCCTTTGCCCTCTGTTTTTTCAACCGTGAACCGATAACTGTAAACCGTGAACGGTTACCAAATCAGCTACGGTAAGATCATACAAACCTCCTCAGTATTAGTTAATTCCTTGCCTCCGCTGTCGCTAGGGCTCCTCGTTCACTCTACCCCCAGTTCCGGGGCTCCGTTGACGCCATTGATTCCGATGAAGGCTAAGTAGAACCAATACGTTATCGTTTTATGCACCGATTAAACGGGTAAATCATCTCTTTAAGTGCTGTTCCAAAAAGGCGCAGGTCTTGGCCCAGGCGTCATCTATTGCAAAGGCGTTTCCAGTTTTTGTGCCGCCAGCTCTAATGAATAAGAGGGAGAACAGATTCTTGAAAGAAAGACGAAGCCCACGCCTCCTGGTGCGACGTTCCTCCATCAGAACTTCCATTGTGCCGGGAGGGATATGTCCTGCATCCTCATAACTGAGGTGCTCAAACGGAAAAGGAAAGTTGTGCTGCGAAAGTCTCTCCACGATACGCTCGCACATCATACTCGACGGCCATAGGCCATCCTTTTTGCCTGAAATCAACAGGATGGGGCCATTGATTCTCTCTACGGGAATGATTGCACGTTCCACTGCCTCCTGGTCCTGAAGACCGCCGAGATGATTTGCTAATGCTAACAAGAAGCCATGTCGCCACATAAGCCTGAAACTAGGTCTATAAGGTACAAAGGGCAGAGGTTGGCCGTGAAGCGTCCAAGAGGATTTTTCAACTGGCGGGCCAAAGCGCCTAAAGTTTAAGCATTGAAACACGACATCGCTTGGCACATAAGCGACTACGGCCGATATCTCAGGATAGGTGGCACTCACTAACAAGGCGGCTTCTCCGCCCTTGGAAGTGCCAATCAACCCTATTCGCCTCGATTCAACTGAAGGATTGGAAGCCATCCAGTCAATCGCCTGTTTGAAATACTCCAACGGTATCTCTTCGAGCTTCGGGGGCAGTTGTTCCACTCCAAAGTAAGCCAATGCCAACGCCGCATATCCTTGTTCCGCAAGCAGTTTGGCTGTCGTCGAGTCTTTCCCACCCTCGGAACCGCCAAGCACAATGACGCCGGGATGTTTGCCGGCGGTGCCGGGCAGACAAAAGCTGGCAACCAAGCCGTTATCTCGAATTTCCATCACACTAACTCCCATTGGTTTCTACCTCCCTGAAAGGTTCTTGCGCTAATGGCTTCGAAAGACTGTGCCTCATGGAGGCTTCTCCTTGCCTCGAAAATAGAATCTTCATGATTCGTTGGTGGACAGCAAGGTGTTCCACTCCAAAGTAAGCCAATACCAACGCCGCATATTCTTGTTCCGCAAGCAGTTTGGCTGTCGTCGAGTCTAGCCCACCCTCCGAATCGCCACCACTGGACCATAGACTTTACGCAGGCCATTGACTTGCACAACAGACATGACTTCACCTCCTGATTTTTTGTCCGGCGGAAATAAGCGGCCTTTCGCAGTATATGCCAGGTTGGCAAGCGCGCTGACCCAATTTGGGTGAGCACCGACGGTGCGACCGCATACGCCGCATTAAGGACTAATCACCTGCCTCGGCGATCAACTTCTCCAGGGCCTGCAGATGCGTCTCCAGGGCCTTCCGGCCATCCCGGGTCAGGCTATACCAGCTTGTCGGTTTCCGATCCCGAAACTCCTTCTTAACCACGAGGTAATCCTCGTCCTCCAACTTTCGCAGATGTGCCCCAAGGGCCCCGTCCGTTTCCTTGAGCAGAGCCTTGAGCCGGCTGAAGGTGATGGTATCGTTGCGGGCCAGGAGTACGCAGATCCCCAGCCTGGTGCGATGCTCGAGGAGTCTATTGAAGCCATTCACCCTGTCCCAGATGGGGCCGTCGGACTCACCTCGGTGACGTACCACTCTTCCTCCTCCCTATCAGGCCGGTGCTTACCAGCGCCACCGCCACCAGAGCGCCGATGAAGGTCCAGCCATAGGCCGGGATAACGAAGAGGGCCAGGTAGCCCGCCATCATCAGGATGCCGATCCAGAGAAGGGGCCGCTCCAGGTGAACGCCGGCCAGGAAGTAGGCCAGGCCTATGATAAGCAAGATGAGCTTGGACAGCTCTTGCCAGGCAACGGCGCCGGTCATCCCAAGGATAGACGCCAGGAAGATAACCGCCATCATCCCGAACATGTGTAGAAAGTAGCGGATTCCCAGATCTCGACGCATCTGGCCCTGCCGCTGGCTGTGGCGCCACCCCAGAAAGCAGCTCACTAAGAAGCCTAGCGGAGCAGCAATACTCCAGTACAGACCTACGTGCCGCGGAGCGAAGTCAATCAGGGAGAAGCCCACCAGGCAGATCCCTGCCCAGAGGAAACTGATTGCCGGTACGGATGGGTCTTGCTCCGATGCCCGAACCACTTCTCGAACGTAGCCAAGATCGGATTTTACCTGTTCCATGTCCGCCATTCCTAGCCTCCTGTTTCTAGAGTACTCTAAAGTATACAGCACTGTGCAGAGTTTGTCAAGCCCCCGACTGAACCCCTTAATTCGTGGATCAGACTTCAAGTCCAGGTTATAGTATCTGGCAAAAAACACTATGGGAAAATTGTTACTGTTCACCGCAGAGAGCGTCGAGAGCGCTGAGATTCTTGATATGTAGGCGTTCAGCGGTCAGCAATCAGTTCTGAGTTTGGAGTTACGGGTTTAGAGTTATGAGGTCCTCGGAACTCAATACTCTGAACTCACTCGGCTGACGGCTCAAGCTGATGCTTACGTCGTTCATCCGTAAGGTGCTGAACGCTGATGGCTGAACGCTTACCTTGACATTAAGATTTCTCTGTGTTCTCTGCGTGCTCGGCGGTTATCGCTATCACTGAACATAAAACCGCTTTAGCAGCCATAGCAGAATAAACCCTATAACCAATAATACCCCGATGGTCTTATTCCCCAGAAATATCTTATTGCCATCCAACATAGGAATGGGAATCAGATTGAAACCACCAATGGAAAAGTTTGTCCAGAGCCCGACTGTGCCCAGCGCTTCCAGCCACCCCCTATCTCCCCAGTGTGTTAGACCTAGAAAGCAGAAGGCCAATACCAGGCTAACCACGGGGCCTGCAACATAAATCAAGCCCATCTCTCTGAGGTTCTTATTATAGGGCCAATCCTTTTGCTTGATATAGGTTGAGCCATAGGTCGGATAATGGACACCAACCAATAAAGAGAATGGAGCACTGAAGAGCAGTCCCAATTCGTTAGCCTTGAATACCGTCTTAAGTCCAAAGAGGCGAGCAATGAGCTTATGGGCAAGTTCATGGGCGAATATGCTTATGCTGACAACACCCAAGGCAAAGGGGATGGAGG
Organism: Dehalococcoidia bacterium; assembly: GCA_023271515.1. Taxonomy (GTDB): domain Bacteria; phylum Chloroflexota; class Dehalococcoidia; order SZUA-161; family SpSt-899; genus BS503. The sequence goes on from JALPXQ010000002.1 coordinate 11,941, forward strand.
TGAGTACAGGTGCGTCATATCTAAGTCCAACAATCCAGGCGACAAAACTGAAGCCGAGCCAGGCGAGAAGGAAATGCCAGCGCTCCCCGATCTCTTCCACTAACTGGCCCTCGTTGACCGTCTTTCGCACTATAAAATGTCCTGGCGCAATGAAGTAGCTAACGATCCACCATAACGAAATGATCCTCCATCCGAAAACCTTAAATTGCCTATCGAATTCAAACGGCATGAAGCCCCTATGGAAGAACATATTCCACGATGGGGAATTGTAGCGATCGATGAGGGCATAGAGCGTTTTGCAGCCTTCCTCTTGAAAATAGGAGAGGACGGCATCCAACAGGGCTTTGCCGGCCCCCTTGCCCTGAACGTTGCGGTCAACGAATATCCAATCGACCATGCCTATCCTTTCGCCGGCAATTCTGGCAACCCGTGGAACAACGCAGCCTACAACCCTCTCCCCATCAACAGCAGCCAGCGCATTGGCCTTGCCCCTTTTGTAAGATAAATAGGCAAAATAACGCTCCGGGGCTCCCAGTGTTTTGGCAACTTCCGAGACCGCTCTGTCGTCATCCGGCTGGATTTTTCGTATAGTGATTGCCTGGTTCATTAACTTCATGAGTAGCATAGCTTGTGCAAAAGCACAATCCCTACTATACTAAGTAAGAGCCAAGATCACAAGATCGGCACTTTGGGTGGCTAGTAATTGCCGGGGGAATTGTTAGAAAACATCCAATAGAAAGGAGTTACTCAGATGAAACTGGAAGATATCAAAAAGATAGCGGTTCTGGGTGCGGGTGATATGGGGCATGGGATAGCCGAGGTTGCGCTGCTTGCCGGCTATAGGGTGGCCCTGAGGGACATCGAGCAGCGATTTGTGGATAACGGCCTTCAGAAAATCGGGGAGAGCCTGGCAAGGCTTGCGCGGAAGAAAAGGATCACTGAAGAGGACAGGAAAGCGATGATGGGCAAGCTTCAATCCTTTGTTGATTTGGAAGATGCGGTCAACGATGCCGATTTTATCATCGAGGCAGCTCCTGAAATAATGGATGTGAAGAAGGCAGTGTTCCAGGAAGTGGACAAATCGGCGCCGGAGCATGCCGTGCTGGCTTCAAATACCTCCACTATGAGTATAACGGAGATAGCATCAGTCACCCGCAGGCCGGAAAAGGTCGTGGGGATGCATTTCTTTAACCCTGCTGCTGTGATGAAACTTGTTGAAGTCATCAAGGGAGATCAGACGAGCGAGGAGACCATGCAGTTGACCCACGACCTGGCAACAAGAATGAACAAGCTTCCGGTCAGAGTAGAGAAGGACTCTGTCGGCTTCATTTGCAACAGGATTGGAGCGTCATGTTCAATTCTGCTCGGTGCCATAGTGGATCGGGGCATAGCCGCGCCTGAGGAAATCGATGCCAGGCTGAAGCAAATGGGGATGCCCATGGGGCCTTATGAGCTGATGGACTATGTGGGACTGGATATCGTCTACCATAGCTTGCTCTACGTCGCCGAGAGGCTGTCCTCGGAGTATGGCCCTCCCAAATGGCTCCAGGAGAAGATCGAGGCCAGAGATCTGGGAAAAAAGACGGGGAAGGGGATCTACGACTGGTCCAGGGGAAGGCCAGCGATAGACCTGGCCAGGGCAAAGGAGGACTTTGATGCGACCGACTTGATCGCCATACAGGTCAATGAGGCGACAAAACTGCTCGAGGAGGGGGTTGTAAAGAGTCCGAATGATATCGACAAAGCGATGATCCACGGAGGAAGAGCAGCATCCGGCCCGTTCCAGCTTGCCCGGGGAATAGGATATGACAAGCTGGCCGCCCGCTGTGAAGAGCTCGCAAGAGAGTACGGCGTAGCGGCATTCAAACCAACGGAGACCTTGAAAAAAGGCAACATTTGAGGATACTCGGCCTTCATGTCGAACGATCAGGTCCGGCAGAAGGCAGATTGGTGATGGGAGAGGGGCTCGTCAAAGAACCTCCCAGGGACACAATACCTATTCCTGAACCTCTTGGAAGAAATAGGTATTATGTCCCCAGAAATACACATCTATACCTTCGGCACTTTGGAGAGGGCCTCTTCCACCTTCTCCCTGGGATACTCGTAATCGATGAGTTTGCCTGTGAGATATGCCTCGTAGGACGCCAGATCGAAGTGGCCGTGTCCGCTCAAGGCCAGGAGAATGGTCCTGGCCTCTCCAGACTCCTTACACTTCAGGGCCTCATCGATGACCACTTTGACGGCATGGGCCGGTTCCGGTGCGGGAACGATGCCCTCCGTGCGAGCGAATTGCACCGCGCTCCGGAAAACGGCCACCTGATGCTCCGCTCTGGCCTCGATCAACCCCAGTCGGTTAAGATGGCAGATAATCGGCGCCATTCCGTGGTATCGCAGTCCGCCGGCATGGACCGGCGGGGGAACGAAGGTGTGTCCTAGAGTGAACATCTTGATCAGAGGGGTAAGCCCGGCCACATCGCCAAAGTCATATATATCGGGTCCCTTGGTCAGGGTAGGGCAGGCCTCCGGTTCAACGGCGATTATCTGAATCCTCTTCCCCTTCAACTTATCCGGTATGAAGGGGAGGATCACGCCGGCGAAGTTACTGCCACCGCCGATGCAGCCGGCGATGATATCGGGATAGACACCGGCCTTCTCCATTTGCGTCTTCACCTCAAGCCCGACCACGGTTTGGTGCATCAGCACGTGATTGAGCACGCTTCCCAGAGAATAGTAGGTGTCGTCCCGGTGCATGGCGTCTTCGACTGCCTCGCTGATGGCGATCCCCAGGCTGCCGGGCGAATCGGGGTTCTCGGACAGGATGTCGCGACCCGCCTGAGTATCCGTGCTGGGACTGGGAACGCATGTGGCCCCAAATGTCTCCATCAAGATGCGGCGATAGGGCTTCTGGTTATAGCTAACCCTCACCATGTAGACCTTGCACTCCAGGCCGATGAAGCTACAACCTATGGCCAGGGCACTGCCCCACTGGCCGGCGCCGGTCTCGGTGGCGAGCCGTTTGACCCCATCCTGCCGGGCATAATAGGCTTGAACGACGGAGGTATTGAGTTTGTGACTGCCGGCCGGGCTGACGCCCTCATACTTGTAGAATATCCTCGCCGGCGTGTCCAGGGCCTTCTCCAGGCGATGAGCCCGGTATAGGGGGGTCGGCCGCCACATGTGGAGGATTTGCTGCAACTCCTCGGGTATCTCGATGAAGCGCTCGGTGCTGAACTCCTGTTTAATCAGCTCTGAGGCAAACAGCGGGGGCGGCAGAATTGTGGGCTCGTGGGTGCCCGGGTGCAGTAGCGGTGGCAACGGCTGTGGCAGATCCGCCTGTACGTTGTACCAGGAAGTGGGCATCTCTTCTTCAGATAGAGTGAACTTGGTCGTTTTCATTTCTCCTCCTTTTGTTGATTTCGTTCGGATCTCCGGGTGTTGCAGACTGCCTCATCTATCACCTCCTAATTTGTTTGTACGGCTTCCCTTAATCTCCCGACAAAAGCTCGCAGTTTTGCCAGTGACGCATCCTCCTCTATCAGCTGTATAATGCGACTGCCCACGATGATACCGTCGGCCACGCTGCTCACTCGCCTGGCCTGCTCCGGGGTCGATATCCCGAATCCCACGCACAGCGGCCGGCGAGTCCTCCGCCTGATATTTTTCTCGCTGGATCGGGACTGCTGACCAGCGCTTCGCCAACCAGAATGGCGTCAACTCCGACATCTCCAAGTTTCACCACATCATCCCTGGTGTGAATGCCACTCTCGCTCACTACTAGTCCTGGAACAAGAGGGCGCAATTCCAGCGTCGTCTCCAGGCTGACGCTGAAGTCGGCCAGGTTCCGATTGTTTATCCCGATGATCTCTGGATCAATTGCCAACGCCTGCTCTAGCTCCTCTCGATCATGGATCTCTACGAGTGCCGTCATGCCCAGCGAGTGAGTCGTCTCCAGCAGACTCCGCAATTCCACCGGCGAAAGGATGCCGACGATGAGCAAGACCGTATCGGCACCGTGCGCCCTGGCCTCATATACCTGGTACGGGTCGAGGATGAAATCCTTGCGCGGAATCGGCAAACCGACCGCTGCTCGAACCGATTCCAGATCAGTCAGACTGCCCCAGAAATACTCGCTCTCCGTTAGCACTGAAACGGCCGCCGCACCGGCCTCTTCATACGTGCGGGCAAAAGCAGCGGCGTCGATGTTCGGTGCGAGCAGTCCCTTTGATGGTGAGGCTCGTTTCACCTCGGCGATCAATTTGAGAAAGGAGGCTCGGAGCAGGGAGAAGGCATCCTCGCCGGGATTGAGTCTCCCTTCTACCGCCGAGACGATGTGGCTTACATGGGAGTATTTTTCAACCCCCATCAGCTCTGGCACCTTCACCGTGCCGTACCGGCAAACACGCGATATAGCCTTATGGTATGCTGCATCGACATCGTCATCCACATAGGCATTGGCGATGATCTTCATCTTGTGTTGCACATGGTCGAAAGCGAGCATAGTATCAGCGAAGAGGAAGAAGCAATCCGGAAGATCGAGTTCATCATGGGAGCACTGCGGCAGCTCCACGCTCCACGCTTTCCAGAAGGAAGGTTGGCGGCGACTGACCGAGCTTGAGGAAGACAGACACCGGCGTATCCAGATCGGCAGGGAGCTCCCGGCAGATCGGGGTCAGTCCTCCTTTCCTGGCTTTTTGCCGAAAGAGTTTTGAATCAGGGAAATATTTACCGGCCATCGTGCCCCAAAAAAACCTCCGCCCCAAAGGGGCGGAGGTCAATCCGCGGTGCCACCCTTGTTGACCAACACGCTTACAGCATTGGCCATCTTATTCGGGTACGGCCTTCTAATTTGGCGATACCCTGGGCTCTGATAACGGTGCCCTCTCCGTCAAAGCCTACTCTCCCTGCGTGTCAGGGTTTCGGTTTGCAGCTCCCAGGTCCATTCTTCCTCTGCCTTAGCGCCGGGCTCTCACCTTGCCCCGGCTCTCTGTAGCTCGCCTCGAGGGGTACTACTCCTGTTCACAGCCTTTGGTGCGTTATTCAGTTGTGAGCCTAGTATAGCATGGGATCAATTATTTGTCAAGCGATCGCCCCGGGCTCATCTAACAGCTATGCAATTACGATTGGCTCCTCCCCCTCCACCACCCCCCCGATTATCCTTGCCTCAGGTAAGGCAGCTAACAGCTCATCGACATCGCCTGGGGAGCAGAAGAGCGCCATCCCGATTCCCATATTGAATACCCGGTACATCTCCTGTTCATCGATATCGCCCTGTTTTTGAATCACCTCGAAGATGGGCGGAATATCCCAACTCCCTTTTCTCAGGTGTGCCGCAAGCCCCCAGGGGAAAAGTCGCGGAATGTTATCCAGGAGCCCGCCCCCGGTGATGTGCGCCAGCCCCTTTATTCTGGGAAGCAGTGACCTCAGTTGGTGATAATAACTGCGATGAGGCTTGAGCAGCTCCTCACCCAGTGTGCACCCAAGATCGGGATAGAAAACGCTGAGCGCGGAGCGCTCGATGTTAAATATTTTCCGCACCAGAGAATATCCGTTGGTGTGCAGCCCGCTCGAGGGCAGCCCGATGATGGCGTCGCCTGCCCTGATCGACCTGCCGTCGATGATCCTGCCCTTCTCCACCACTCCCACAATGAAGCCCACCAGGTCATAGTCACCCTCAGCGTACAGTCCGGGCATCTCGGCGGTCTCACCCCCGATGAGGGCGCAATCTACTTCACGACATGCCTCTGCCAGTCCTTTGACAATGTCGCTCACCTGTTCCGGAAAGAGTCTGCCCACTCCGATGTAATCCAGAAAAAATAGCGGTTTAGCGCCGCAGGTCAGGATATCATTCACGCAGTGACTGACCAGGTCAATGCCAATGGTGTCGTGTTTGTCGAGCGTCGCTGCGATCTTGAGCTTGGTGCCCACACCGTCGGCGCTGGAGACTAGAACGGGCTCTTCGTAGCCCTTGAGCTCAAAGAGTCCGCCGAAGAATCCGAGGTCGCCAAGTACTTCGGGGCGTAGAGTGGAGTGGGCGTGCTTCTTGATCAGCTCCAGCGCCCGGCCAGCAGCACCGATGTCAACGCCGGCGGCCGCATAGCTGACTTTATCCCTCTGTCCTGTCATCCCATCTCTCCAGCGCAAGCTTATCCATTTCAAGCTGGACGGGCACCGGGTAGTCTCCGGTAAAACAAGCAAGACAGAAGTTCTCCCTGGGAAGGCCAACTGCCTCGATAAGTCCATCAAGGCTCAGATAGCCCAGGGAGTCGGCGCCGATCCACTGGCATATTTCAGGAATCGACCTGGTAGCGGCGATAAGCTCGCGGCGGGTCGCCATATCGATCCCGAAAATACAGGGATAGCGGATGGGCGGGGCACAGATTCTAAGATGGACTTCCCTAGCACCGGCTTTTCGGAGAAGGGCAACTATCCGGGGAGTGGTGGTGCCACGTACAATACTATCATCGACCACTACCACGCGCTTTCCGGAGAGCACCTCAGGGATGGGATTGAACTTCAGCCTGACGCCGACGTCGCGCAGGCGCTGGTCGGGTTGGATAAAGGTGCGCCCCACATATCTACTCTTGAGCAGTCCTTCGCCAAAGGGAATACCTGATGCTTGAGAATACCCTACTGCGGCAGCGGTTGCTGAGTCAGGCACACCGATGACCAGGTCGGCATCTACCGGGTGCTCTCGGGAGAGCCCCGCTCCCATTGCCAGCCTGGCCGGATAGAGACGGCGGCCACCAATGGTGCTATCGGGACGTGCAAAGTAGATGTACTCGAAGATACAGAGTGCCCTTTCCGCCGAGGGATTGGCCGGGGGGAAACTGTGAAACCCCGATTCGTCAATCAGCACGATCTCGCCGGGCACGATTTCCCGAGAGACCTGTATGCCCAACTGATCCAGAGCACAACTCTCCGAGGCGATGACCCAGCTACCGTTAAGGGTCCCGAAGCAGAGGGGCCGAACCCCCAGGGGGTCCCGCACCCCGAGAAGCTGGTCTTTAGTCATGATCACCAGGCTATAGGCACCCTGAAGTCTGGCCATGGCAAACCGGACGTTCTCAACCATGGTTTTCCCCGGTGCCGAGGCCAATAGATGAGCGATCACCTCGGAATCGGAGGAGGTGCGAAAAACGTAGCCCTGTCCTTCAAGCTCCGCCCTGAGGTATGCCGCATTAGTGAGGTTGCCATTGTGGCCCAGGGCTACCTCGCCCAGGGCGCTGGGCCCTACAATAGGCTGGGCGTTAATGACGCAACTTGATCCTGTGGTGGAGTAACGATTGTGTCCGATGGCGATACTGCCAGCAAGTCGTTCCAGAGTCTCTTCATCGAATACCTGGGCTACCAATCCCATGTCGGCATGAAGGCGAATGGACTGGCCGTCGCCGCTGGCAATGCCGGCGCTCTCCTGGCCGCGGTGCTGGAGGGCATGGAGGGCAAAATAGGTAAGCCTTGCCACATCCTCACCGGGAGCGTAAATCCCAAAAACGCCGCACGATTCATGCAGAGACATGTTCGATCCGACGAAGCATTCTATATTATAGTCCGTCTGTTGCCGAGGGTCAACCGGGCATTCTTGACATGGAACCAGCCATCTGCTAAAGTAGGCTTGCGTTTCAGTTTGACTATCTTTCCCCCAGATAAGCATGGTTGGGCGGTTTAGAGTGAGTGATAGGGTAAATATGGTTTCATACGATGGGAGTTAGCGAAATGAATGCTAGAGAGATGTTACAAGCAGCGGAGCGTCGGGGCAATTTCACTACAGCCTCCGGCCTGCCGGTCGAGCGGGTCTATACCCCGGATCAAATCACTGATCCCGATTATCAGGGTGACCTCGGTCTGCCGGGCGAATACCCCTATCTTTGTGGCATCCATCGCACCGGCTATCGGGGCCGGCTAATGCGCATGTTTGCTGGCTTCGGCACTGCCGAGGAGACCAACGCCCGCTACAAGTATCTCCTGGAGCATAGACAGACCGGCCTGAGCGTCGCCTTCGACTATGCCACGCTGGACGGTTATGATACCGATCATCCACTGGCCCGAGGTGAATTTGGAAAGTGTGGGGTGGCGATCTCATCATTGGCCGATATGGAGTTACTATTTGATGGCATTCCGCTGGATCAGGTAACCACCTCCATGACCATCAACGGCGCCGAAAAACGGGGCATCCCCATGGAGAAGCTCGGTGGAACGATACAAAATGACATCCTCAAGGAATACATGGCCCAGTTCTCATTCATCTTCCCCCCCATGCGCCTGGTGGTAGATACCATCGAGTCCAGATACCTTCCTTGCTGGAACACCATCAGCATAAGCGGCTATCACATACGAGAGGCCGGGTCCACCGCGGTCCAGGAGCTGGCATTCACCCTGGCTAATGGGCTTACCTATGTGCAGGCGACGATAGATCGGGGCCTGAAGGTGGATGATTTCGCTCCCAGACTTAGCTTCTTCTTCAATTCGCACAACGACTTTTTTGAGGAGATCGCCAAGTTCCGCGCCGCCCGGCGCATCTGGGCACGGGAGATGAAGGGACGTTTCGGAGCCCATGGATGAAGCCCTGGCGCTGCCCTCAGAGAAGGCGGTGCTCATCGCCCTGAGAACGCAGCAGATCATCGCCCACGAAAGTGGGGTGGCCAGTAGTGTCGATCCTCTCGGCGGCAGCTTCATGGTGGAGGCGCTGACCAACCAAATTGAGGAGAACGGGAAATTGCCGAGGCTGCCTCTCGCTATCAGAGGGAGATCGAAACCAGGGACAGGATCATAGTTGGAATAAACGAATACGAACTCGATGAGCCCGTAGCCATCCCTATCCTGAAGATGGATGAGGAAGGTGAGCGGAGACAGATATCCAGACTGAATCGTGTCAGGCGGGAGAGAAGCAACAAGGAGGTTCAGCGTGCCCGGACAGAGCTCAGGAGAGCAGCTCAGGGAACGGAAAACCTTATGCCCTACATCCTGGATGCGGTAAGGGCCTATGCCACACTTGAGGAGATATGTGACACCCTGAGGGATGTCTTTGGGGAATACGAAGCATATTCTGCATTTTGAGCAAGGAGGAAAGATGATCACACTGAGCGTAATCAAGGCCGACATCGGAGGTTACGTCGGACACTCCAGTATGCACCCTGATCTCATTGCCAGGGCTCAGGAATATATGGAGAAGGCTAAAGGGCAGGGGCTGTTGGTTGACTTTCACGTAACCAGGTGCGGGGATGACCTTCAGCTCATCATGACTCATGAGCAGGGCGAGGGAAGTGAGCGCATTCACAAGCTGGCCTGGGATATCTTTTTGGCCTGCACCGATGTTGCCAAGAAGTTGAAGCTCCACGGAGCGGGACAGGACATGTTGAGCGATGCCTTCTCCGGCAACATAAAAGGCATGGGACCAGGTGTGGCGGAGATGCAGTTCGAGGAACGCGGCTCCGAACCTGTTCTGGTGTTCATGGCCGATAAGACCTCATCCGGGGCCTGGAATATGCCTCTCTATAAGATGTTTGCCGATCCCTTCAACACCATCGGGCTGGTCATCGCCGAGAACATGCACTCCGGCTTCTCCTTTGAGGTGCACGATGTGAAGGAGCACCGCAAGGTGGTCTTCAATGCCCCTGAGGAGATATACGACATGCTGGTGCTCATCGGAGCACCTTCGCGTTATGCGGTAAAGTGCGTTCGCCATCGCCCATCAGGGGAGATCGCCGCCGTCTCATCCACCGACAAATTGTACAAGATGGCCGGCAGGTATGTGGGAAAGGATGACCCGGTGCTCATCGTTCGCTCCCAGGGGGAATTCCCGGCTGTCGGCGAGGTGCTTGAACCATTTGCTATGCCTCAGATGGTACAGGGATGGATGCGAGGGTCGCACCACGGCCCGCTTATGCCGTGTTCTATCTCAGAATCAAACCCCACCAGATTCGATGGACCCCCTCGCGTGGTGTGTGCCGGATTCCAGCTGGTAGGGGGCAAACTCATCGGTCCCCGGGATATGTTCGACGACCCCAGCTTTGATGAGGCCTGGCACCAGGCTAACCTGGCCGCGGAATACCTGCGACGCCACGGTCCGTTCGAGCCACATCGTTTGCCGCTGGAGGAGATGGAATACACCACCATGCCTCAGGTGATGAAGAAGCTCGAGGGGAGGTTCTCGCCTCTCTAAATGCCAAAGCTTCTGCTTGCCACCAACAATCAGGGAAAGATCCGAGAGTTGGCCTTTCTGATCTCGAGCAAAGCCTGGGAGCTTACCACTCCGGCCCGGGAAGGTATAGACATCCATGTTCAGGAGACCGGCAAGACATTTGAGGAGAATGCCGCCATCAAGGCATTAGCCTATGCCAAAGCGGCTAACCTGGTTGCTATCGCCGATGATTCCGGATTGGAGGTTGAGGCGTTGAATGGAGAACCCGGGGTGCTCTCGGCTCGCTACGCCGGTGAAGGGGCCTCGGACAGGGAGAGGGTCGATCATCTCCTGGCCAAGCTTGCCGGTGTGCCCTGGGAGAAGCGGTCAGCTCGTTTCAGGTGTGTCATTGCCATAGCTACGCCTGAGGGTGAGGTGGAGCTTTGCTCGGGCGAGTGCCGGGGATTTATTGCTCTTGAGAGCAGGGGCGAGAATGGCTTTGGATACGACCCTATTTTTTACCTGCCGGAATTCGGCAAGACAATGGCCGAACTCAGCTTCGAAGAGAAGAACGGGGTGAGCCACCGGGGAAAGGCAGCAAGGGAAGCGCGGCTGGTACTGGAGCGCTTATCGAGAAAATGACGGGACTCTCCGATAATCATCCCATAAACTACCTGCGCATATCGGTTACCGACCGATGCAATCTGCGCTGTGCCTATTGTATGCCGCTTGAGGGAGTTGCCCCACTGCCGCATGATGAGATCCTTAGCTACGAAGAGATATCCCTCGTGGCCAGGGCAGCCTCCGAGCTGGGCATCAGCAAGGTGCGGCTTACCGGGGGTGAGCCGCTGGTGCGGGCGCATTTGAGCAGTCTCATCGGAATGTTAGCTCGGATCGAGGGAATCGACGACCTCTCTCTCACAACAAATGGTGTGCTCTTAAGTCGCTATGCCCGGGAACTCAAGGCGGCGGGTCTGAAGCGAGTGAATATAAGCCTCGATTCCCTCCAACCGGATAGGTTCAAGCAGATAACTAGAATTGGCAAACTTGAGGATACGCTCCTGGGGATAGAGGCAGCCCGGGCAGCAGGACTTCACCCGATAAAGATTAACATGGTGGTAATGCGCGGAGTAAACGATGATGAAATAGCCGATTTCGCTCACCTGACCAGGGAAAATGGATGGCATGTGCGATTTATCGAGTTCATGCCTATCGGGGGACAGAAGCAAGAGGGAAAGTTTGTGCCTATTTCGGAGATCATGGAGCGCATCGAGCCCCTGGGAGTTCTTAAACCACACTCACTCGATGGGAACGGGCCGGCAAGATATTTTCACTTGCCCCATGCGAAGGGTACCATCGGATTTATAAGTCCGGTCAGCGAGCACTTTTGCTTCAAGTGCAACCGTCTGCGGCTCACTGCGGAGGGGAAGCTTCGCCCCTGCCTTCTTTCTGATGAAGAAATGGATCTCCGCGAGCCACTTCGTCGCGGGGCCTCGGCTGATGAACTGAAACGCTTGATTAAGCAGGCTACCGAAGCCAAGCCAGAAGGTCACAAACTTGACAGCGGCACCACGGCAAGGAGCAGGTCTATGTGCCAGATCGGGGGCTAAAGCAATGATCAATATCTATACCGATGGTTCATGCTCGGGCAATCCCGGTCGTGGGGGCTGGGCAGCGATAGTGGTGCAGGATGGCCGGCAGGTGGAGCTCAAGGGGAGTGTGGAGAGGACGACTTCCAATCGAATGGAGCTCACTGCGGCAATTGAAGGACTAACCCACGTCCCCGAGGGTTCTGAGGTCAGCATTCATAGCGACAGCGAATACCTGGTCAACACGATGACTCGCAACTGGAAACGCCGTGCCAACCTCGACCTCTGGCAAAGGCTCGATGAACTAAAGGCGACCCGTAAGGTGAAGTGGATTTGGGTCGAGGGACACTCCAGCCATCCCGGGAATGAAAGGGCCAACAGACTGGCAATGGAGATGTCTGCTTACAAGAATCCTCGCAAGAGGCCGACCCATTTCAATTCCTCCGGTCAAGTCCATATGGTGGATATCTCCGACAAACAGATCACCCAGCGGGCGGCCGTAGCTAAAGGCGTGGTGAAAATGAATCCTTCCACTCTGGAGTTGATCGAGCAGGGGCAAGCGGCCAAGGGCGATGTGCTCGCTGTGGCGCAGATGGCGGGTATCATGGCGGCCAAGAAAACATCGGAATTGATACCATTATGTCATCCATTGCGCCTCGGAAGCGTGGCGGTGGAATTCCAGCTGGATAGGGAAGGAAGCATGGTAGAGATTACTGCTACAGTCAGGGCAGCAGAAAGGACCGGCGTGGAAATGGAGGCGCTCACCGCGGTAGCGGGGAGCGCCCTGACCATCTACGATATGTGCAAGGCGGTAGATCGAGGGATGATGATCGAAGGAATCCGGCTTGTTAGAAAGAGTGGAGGCAAGAGTGGGACAATCACCCTTGAGTGAGGGGATGAAGGTCGCTTTGACGATCCCGGCAATGAAAGAGATCAGAGGAGAGCTGCCGGAGCCGGTGGGCTTCGTCCCCACCATGGGCTATCTTCACGAAGGGCATCTGTCCCTGGTTCGTCGGGCGCGGGGGGAAAATAGAAGTGTGGCCGTCAGCATATTCGTCAATCCTACCCAGTTCGGCCCACAGGAGGATTTCGAGACCTATCCACGTGATACCGAGCGAGACCTGACTTTGCTGCGCGGAGAAGGAACCGATGTTGTCTTCCTGCCGGAGGCAGAAGAGATGTACCCCGCGGATTTCAATTCATGGATTGTAGTCGAAGGGATGACCGAGATGCTGGAGGGTGCTTCACGCCCCGGCCACTTCCGGGGAGTCGCTACCATAGTAGCCAAGCTCCTCAATATCGTTCAGCCCAACAGGGCCTACTTCGGACAGAAGGATGCCCAGCAAGCCCTGGTCATCAAGAAGATGGTGGCCGATCTCAATATGAATCCGCAGATCATAGTCGCTCCTACAGTCCGCGAGCCTGACGGACTGGCGATGAGCAGTCGCAATATCTATCTCAACCCCGAGGAACGTCAGGCTGCCCTGGTGCTGTGGAAATCCCTTAGCCTGGCACAGCAGCTTCGGTCCGGTGGTGAGAAAAGTGCAGATCGCATTCGCCGGCAGATGATTGCCCTTATCGAGGGTGAGCCCAGAGCGCTGATTGATTATGTCAGCATTGCTGACCCCGGGTCCTTGCGGGAACTTGATGAAATAGATTCCCCTGCCCTGGTATCCCTGGCGGTTTGGATCGGGAAGACCCGGCTCATCGACAACGTGATCCTGGGGGGTGCGGCTTGAAAATCCTGGTATCCAACGACGATGGTATCTATGCCAGGGGACTCTGGGCTCTGGTAAGGGCACTCAAAGGGGTGGGCGAAGTCATAGTGGTGGCTCCTGACCGCCAGCAGAGTGCGGTGGGAACCTCGGTTACCCTTCATTACCCACTGAGGGTCAAGAAGGCGAAATCCCCATTAAGCGGGGTAGAGGCCTATTCGGTCGAAGGAACACCGGCCGATAGCGTGATCCTGGGCTTGCAGATGCTGGCAAAGGACGATGTTGACCTGGTCATCTCCGGAATTAACGAAGGGCTGAATTTAGGCAACGATGTTTTCATCTCCGGGACGGTCGGTGCTGCTCTTCAGGGATACTTCTACGATATTCCTGCCATTGCCATCTCCGCTGCCCTGGTAGAGAATAAGGTGCGGTTCGATACCGCTGCCAGGATAGGAGCATTGCTGGCAAAGAAGGTTGAGCAGAAGGATTTGCTCCCCGGAATCCTCCTCAACGTAAACCTGCCCCACTTGCCCCTCAGGAAGATTCAGGGAATTGAGGCAACGAGGCTCGGCCGCAGAAGCTACCGGGATGACATCAAGAAGGGGAACGACGGCAGAAGGGACTATTATTGGATCGTGCGCAGCGAACCTGAACGGGGTGAGGAGAAGGGAACCGATATATGGGCCGTACGGCACGACAAGATCTCGATCACCATGCTTCGAGGCAACCTGGCCAATTCGAGCCGGATGAGTCACCTGGAAAGCTTGTGTTCCTCACTCTTTGCGGAACTTGGCTACGCAGGTTCAAAGTTCCGGGGTTCACGGTTCACAGTTCGCAGTCACTAGTCACTAGTCACCAGTCACTAGTCACCTTTCACTCAGCCCTCAGCCTTCAGCCTTAATTGCTTGACTCGACGATACGTCTTTTGCTAACATTAAAGAGCCTGGGGGATATAGCTCAATTGGGAGAGCGCGGCGTTCGCATCGCCGAGGTTGGGGGTTCGAGTCCCCCTATCTCCAGACCCGGCACCCACGATAAACACTAGGGGTGGGGTGAGAGGAGGTCCCATCGAAGGCGATCTCAGCAGGATGATTTTTGTAAACAGAACGGAATCTCCAAGGTCTCCGGGAATCACTGCTACGAAATGCTCCTCGGGAGCGAACGATCGGTAGTCCCACCCCTCCACTGACTGCTGGCTGATTGCTGAAATCTGAGGACTGAGAGTTTACGAGGTCTGGTTGAACGTCTTACCTGACGACCTCTGGCTGGAGGTGAACCGGGGACAAACCGTCTGGGAGGCGCTGCAAAATGAGGACGTGGAGCTCGAGGGGGACTGCGGCGGACTGGGAAAATGTGGCAAGTGCAAAGTGAGAATCCTCTCGTCCACAGGTCCTCCGTCACAAGAATCAGTGGAACTCCTCGATGAGGACGAACTCAAAGGGGGCATTCACCTTGCTTGCCGTACCGAGGTCAACGAGGATACGGTGGTCTACTTCGGAGAATCCGATCCCGGTCGGGAATATGTCCAGATTCTGAAGACCGGCCATCGGCCGCTTTTTCATTTGAATCCCCTGGTAGATCAGCGGCCTGTCACATTGCTTTCCAGCCATCGGGATGAGGGGTTTTCCGATCTCGACCGGATCAAACTAGCCAGGGGTCCGGATTATGAACACATGAAGGCCTCGCTACACTGTCTTCGCACGTTACCTCAAATGTTGCAGGAAACCCAGTCAAGGGATATGAACCTCATCATCAAGCAGCTTCTGCAAGTAGGTGGGCTGGATCCAAATGACATCTTCGTGGCGGTTGCCGCGGGGCACACCACCATGCAGCACCTTTTTCTGAGATTGAATCCGCTGGGGATCGCCGAAGCGCCCTTCGCTCCCGTTTTGACCGATGGACTGACTGTAAAAGCGACGGATGTGGACCTGCGATTACATCCGGAGGCCCTGCTTTATATGATACCGGTGAAATCCGGCTATATCGGTGGTGACCTGATCAGCGTCATGCTGGCTTCCGGGGTAGCTGAACAGGGGAACCTTATTCCACGACGCTTATCTTTCCCTTTGGTTCCGCTACTATTTCTCCAATGATGGCTGCCTCTCTGTGGTCGGTATAGTGCAGCTTCTCAAGCAACACTTTCGCCTTCTCCGGGGAAGTGGAGATCAGCAGCCCTCCCGAGGTCTGAGGATCGAAGAGAATGTCCGGTGCCCACTGAGGGACACCAGCGGCAAATTCCACCATGGCAGCGCGAAAGGCCTTATTGCGAAATGCCCCACCGGGCACAACTCCCATTCGGGCGAATTCGATGGACCCGGCAAAGATGGGAACCGCGGAGTAAGAGATCTCTATTCCAATGGAGTTGTTCTGAACCATCTCGCAGGCGTGGCCCAAAAGTCCGAAGCCGGTTACGTCGGTGCAGGCGTGGACCCCCACCTCCTGCATCAACTGGGAGGCTCGTCTATTTAAAGCAGCCATCTGCTCGGTAACCATGCCTATGGCCTTCTCATCGGCCATGCCTGCCTTAATTGCCGTATTGATAATACCCGTGCCCAGTGGCTTGGTAAGTATCAGGCTATCGCCGGGCACTGCCCCCGAATTGAGCACGATCTTGCACGGATGGATTACCCCGGTAACGGAGAGGCCGTACTTGAGTTCGGGGTCGTCCACGCTATGCCCTCCCACCAGGGTCACCTCCGCCTCGTGGAGCTTATCCATCCCTCCACGCAGAATGTCCCTCAAAATGGCTAGGTCCATCGATCTGCTGGGGAAACAGACGAGGTTCATTGCCGTGACTGGCTTGCCGCCCATGGCGTACACATCGCCCAGGGCATTGGCGGCAGCGATGCGGCCGAAGTCGTAGGGATTATCGACGACGGGCGTGAAGAAATCGACGGTCTGGATGATGGCCAGATCGTCGGTTAGCCGGTAGACGCCGGCATCATCAAGGCTATCGAATCCCACAATCAAGTTGGGATCGTGGGGGATTTCCAGGCCACGCAACGCCTTGTCCAGGTCCCCTGGACTGAGCTTGGCGGCTCAGCCGGCGCCGCTGACGGATTCGGTTAGACGAAGGACTTTATCCATTTTTCTCTCCAAAAGGTCGATAAGCGCCTATTCAGCCACAGAGCACACCGAGATCACAGGGTTTATAGCGTGTAGCGCATAGCGGGTAGAGGATAGGGAGGCTACACCCTACCTGCTACCCCCTACACGCTTATATCTGATGTATCCCCTGGATTTCCAACTTGCTTCGGCCAAGTATTCCCTCAACCTTCAGCTCGTCGGCCCGCTCGAACCGAATACAGATGCCACAGTCCGAACTCAGATGCCGCGGCACGGGAATCATCTTCAAAGGCACGCCTTCCGCCTTCAGCAGCTTCTCGGCGCGGAGCGCCCCGCTTATCGAGTGAAAGAGTACCACGCAGCGGCTCCCATACTTATTGTTTTCTCTGTCCTTAGAGGCCAATGCCCTTACCCATACTGGCAATATTGCAGACTGCCCTGAGGACGATGTCTGCCTCATCCTCGGTAGTGAAGTAACCGGGACTCACCCGAACTGTTCCCCCGGGGAATGTCCCCAATGTCTTGTGTGCTATGGGTGCGCATTGCAGCCCCGGCCGACACAGAATATCATACTCCTCCTCGAGCCGCATTGCCACCTCTGAAGAGGCTATCCCGGCGATATTGAAGGAAAGCACTGCCACCTGTTCTCGTGCATCGCCGCTACCGTAGAGGGTGACCCCGGGAATCGCTCCAAGCCCCTCGATAAGGAGATACATCACCTTCTCCTCCTTTTCTCGTAGAGCATCTACGCCCTGGGATAAGACGAACTGCACCCCCGCCCCCAACCCTGCCAATCCCACCGTGTTAGGCGTACCGCTTTCGTACTTATCGGGCAGGAAATCGGGCTGGTGCTCCGAATCCGACCGGCTGCCGGTGCCACCATGCATCAAGGGCTCAACTACATCCTCCACACCCTGGCGAATGTAGAGCCCGCCAGTTCCCTGCGGGCCAAAGAGGGATTTGTGCCCGGTGAACGCCAGGAGATCGACCTTCATAAAGGATACGTCCAGAGGATAGGCGCCGGCGCTTTGAGCGGCATCGACGCAGAAGAGCACCCCATGCCGGCGGGCAATTGCACCTACTTCGATCACCGGAAGTAGGGTCCCCACCACATTGGAGGCATGATTCAGGACAATGAGCCGCGTGTTTGGCTTGATCGCCTTTTCAATTCCGCCAGGATCGAGAAAACCCTCCTTTGAGCAACTGACCACGGTTAGCTCAACCCCCCTCTCCTGCAGGGCGCGAAGGGGGCGCATCACCGAGTTATGCTCCATGCTGCTGGTGATAGCGTGATCGCCCGGGCGTAAGACCCCGTTTATCGCGACATTTAGTGCCTCGGTGGCGTTGCTGGTAAAGATAATGCGCAGCGGGTCATCGATATTAAAGAGCCGGGCCAACGACTCCCTGGTCTCATAAACGACGCGCCCAGCCTCGATGGAAAGCCGGTGCCCGGAGCGGCCCGGACTGGCGCCCACCTGACGCATGAAGTTATTCATCGCCTGATAGACCACCTCCGGCTTGGGCCAGGAGGTAGCAGCGTTATCGAGGTAGATCATAGAGCACCTCCGCCCCCGCATACCAAGAACTTCAGCCTACTTGCCCGCAGGGGCCAACTGGAGCCTATACCCATCGAGAACCTGTTCTACCTTAACCGAATATCCCCTGCTTCGGGCGAGGCGAGATACATTTTCCCTGGCAACCTCGCTATCCACGAGTACGATAACCGGCTTACCTGGATGCCCATCAAGGGCCTGAGTGGTTTTCACCACCGGTATGGGGCAGGAGAAGCCTCGCGCATCAACTTCAATCATCTCTTTGCTCCTTATCATGTCCTGTCGCGCATAAGAAAGCCCACGCTTGCAGCGAAAACCAGCCCCACGATGACCGCTACCTGTCCAAAGTCTGTTGGACCATCTGGGGTTGAGGCCAACAGGAAATTGTGGGCAAAGGCAGCCCCCGCGAAGAACCCAAGAACAGTTATCCCGGCGTCGGTATCGCCCTCCCCGGAGAGGATCGTTTGCCGCAATGGACAGCCGCCGAGAAGGACCGAACCCAATCCAACCAGGACCATGCCGAGAAAATTCCACAGATGATTGGTGTGAGCCACCGGCTGGCCCTCAAATCCCCAGCTCACATGCCCCAGGATCAGATTTAGGAGAAGTGCCCCGACGAAGAAGCCTGCTATCCCACCGAACAGGTGAGTATTCTTAATAAGAAAAAGGTCGCGCCAACCACCGACCATACACATCCGTGTTCGTTGCACCAGGATGCCCCCCCCAAGTCCGGCAAGTAGCGCTATCCAAAGTGCGACATGCGTCGCCCCCGGCCCCTTCTCGCTCTCAAAGATGAATCCCGGCGGGAAGATAGCCAGGAGTAGCAGTGCGAGCATTGCCACGGGCATGATCCATCCATTTGCCCTTTTCGTCGCGGATGACCGGCCGAGGTTAAAGCCTTGCTTGAGAAACAAGATGCCGATAACTGCCCCCAGAATGAGGCCGGCTACGGCAGTGATGCCGTTGAGGTCTCCCCCGGCGAGGCGAAGAAGTGCCCGTATGGGACAGCCGAGAAAGACCAGTGCCCCGATCATGACAAAAGCTCCCAGGAAGAAACGCACCATCGGCGAGGAACCACCCCGGGCGCGAAACTCTCTAAATCCATAAGCGGAGATGAATGCCCCCAGCACAAAGCCGATTATCTCCGGACGAATATACTGCACCACACCGACACGATGCAAGCCAAGCGCCCCGGCAATATCTCGATAGAAACAGGCAACACAGATGCCCATGTTCCCCGGATTGCCCCACTCGACAAGCAGTGATCCCAGCGCCCCAAAGATGAGGCCGGCGAGGATGATCATTATTCTCGACGATATAGCCATGATAAGCCTCCTGTGTCAGATAGTATATCATAGAGGAAATCAATGTGTCAAATAGCAATAATGGATAGTTGCGGCCTTGCCGATAGAACTGTCCTATATCGATATACTCTTCTATAAACTACATTATGTCCAGTTGTCACCTGATTATCCCTCACCCCCGTATTCGAGAGCGGGCAATGGAGCATGAGATAACAGCCGTGCCGGCGATGCTGCCAGGGTAACCGGTGAGTATAGTAGCATCGAGACGCCCAATATCCACCCCCAGCTCCAGCGCCGTCGTGGCCACCGCCCCCAGGAGTTTTCCTTTGAAGAGTTCTCGTTCGATCATACATGTAGATCAGCTCCACCAGCTTGCGGGTTCGGGCAAAGGCGAGACTACGCATGACTTGAGCCGTAGCGAGCGTAGATGCGCCAGAGACGGCGGACTACGTTAGCTACATGCGCAGCGGCCTGATGGCTGTATAGAGGAAATAGATGACTCGCCTCCAGCGCAGTCTGAAGGGCGGGTTGCAAGGGCTTTTCTAATTGCTGATGCCGGGCTTCGCGGGGCGGAATATATTCCCGATGGACGATCTGATCGTGATAGAAGGGGAGCTTCCTGAGGTGATCGAGAAAGGCTGGAGTATCCATCCCTATGGGCCTGACCCCACTAAAAGGCGTGCAGAATCTCAATCCGGTAATCCAGAATCTCGGCATCCCCTCTGATGTACCCAATGAAATCCATCACCTTCGAGAGGAGTTCATTGGCATGGCGACCATCATTGCTCACGCACGCCACACCCAATGTGGCCAGTTGCCAGAGATCGTGATTCTCGACCTCGGCAATGGCGACATTGAACTTGTTCTCCACCCGACTGGTAATCGATTTCAGAACCTTACGCTTGCTCTTGAGAGAGCCATTTTCGGGCAGACGAAGCCTTACCCATAATGCTCCAATGCTCATCGTTTCAGCAGCTATTCTGTCTTTGATTCCCAGAACGATTCTGAACTCTAGCGCTGGTCTTTTAGATTGCCAAAGCAGTCACTGCAGTAGACCGGGCGGTCACCTCGAGGTTGAAAAGGTACCTCACACTCAGATCCACAAGCGGCGCACACCGCTTTATGCATCTCGCGTGGCCCTTGATAACCGAAGCGCCCTCCTCGCCTTCTGTCGCGCCGGCAGTCTGGACAGCGGCCGGGTTCGTTGAGCAGGCCGCGTGATTCGTAGAACTCCTGCTCCCCGGCTGTGAAAGTAAACTGCTGGCCGCAATCGCGACAAACCAAGGTCTTGTCCGCAAATGCCATTGATCGACCCTCCAATTGTACTTACGGCTCCATTCTACATCATTGTCAGTTGGAATGCAAGAATCCGATTTAAATCATCTAAAATGTAACCAAAAGGTTCTTTGTTAAATCATATAAAAAGTAACCGAAATTAGTTAGAATGTAGCCTGGTTATTACTTTGAAGGAGGTGAGACCAGGCTACATGGAAAGGATGGATATGCACTCAAGAAATGAGTATCTCAAGGTATTAAGGGAGAAGTATCTCAAAGCCAGAACCAAGAGGGAGAAGTCGCAGATTCTGGATGAATACTGTGGCAATACCGGTCAGGCAAGGAAGTATGTCATCAGGAAGATACAGCCCGGGGTAGACCTGGGGCTGAAGCAGAGGAAGAAAAGGAAGGAGACTTACGACAGCCAAGTTAAGGCAGCTCTAGCCAAGGTATGGGAAATCTTCGATCATCCCTGTGGTCAGAGGCTTAAGCCCCTTTTGGAAGTAGAAGTAGACAGGTTAAGTGAACTTGGCGAACTCAGGGTATCTGGTGAAGTTGCTTCAAAACTGAAAAGGATGAGGCTACCATTGATAGAAAGCTAAAGCACCAAGGCATTGCACCTTTTGAAGTCAAAAGGTGGTCCCAAGCCAGGTTCGCTACTCAAGCAGAAGATACCAATAAGGCTTACCGAGTGGGATACCTCAAAGGTTGGCTATATAGAAGGTATGGTTGTCCATTGTGGCGCTTCTACCTCAGGTGAGTATATCAATACCCTGAACACCACTGAGATTTCCTCCGGTTGGTGGGAGGCAATAATGGGAAGGTCTCAGGAACATAGCTTCTGGGCGTTGAAGGAGATAAGGAAAAGAACCCCCTTTGAGTGGAGAGGGATAGACTCAGATAATGGTCAAGAGTTTGTCAATCAAATTCTGTATAAATATTGCCAGAGGGAGAAGCTAGAGTTTACCAGGTCGCGGCCAAACCGGAAGAATGACAATACCTACATTGAGCAGAAAAAGCCCACGTGAGGAAACTATTGGGATACCTGAGATATGACACTCTCGGGGAAGTGGTTATTAATGACCTTTATCGTAACGAGCTGAGACTATATAAGAACTTCTTTCAACCGGTGATGAAGCTAGTCAGCAAGGAAAGGATTGGAGGCAGCCTAAAGAGGAAATATGATACCCCTAAGACACCGTACCAGAGATTGATGGACTCGGGGCAGATATCAGAGCAAACCAGAAAGCAACTTAAGACGGTCTACCTCAGCTTAAACCCGGCTCAACTAAAGCGGAGCATCGATGCCAAATTAGACGAGCTCTACAGGACATATGAAGAGAAAAGGAAATCTCAGCAGGTTAACCCGATGAGGAAAGTGGTACCTCTACGGTTACATCTTTTATGATACAACAACCTAAAGTTGGGTTACCTACTTAAATGATTTGACACGGAATCTTTGCAAAATGGATGCTGGTGGTCTATAATAAGTTTTAGGTTTTAGGTGTAAGGGAGGGATCGCATAGTGGTCTAGTGCGGCCGCCTGCTAAGCGGTTACCCTGAGAGATCGGGGTCGTGGGTTCGAATCCCACTCCCTCCGCCAGATGCCTCATCACCGACCTCGCCGGGAGCGAGGGGCACGCTTATCCTGCCCTCGATAATCCGGAGCGCCAATCGGAACCACGTTGCTTATTCGGGGATCCATAAGGCGCGACCTCAAACGAGCATCGAGGCTTTCCAATGCGGGATTGGTCACCGTGATCACGGTAGCAAGTCGGGCATTGTATCTGTAATTGAGAATCTGATAGAGCTTCTCCCGGGCCCAGGCAGTCGCTGTTTCCATCCCCAGATCATCGAAGATCAATAGCGGGCTGTTCTTGATCTCCTCGATCCGTATCTCATGTCCCCGCCGGTCGTCAGTCCCAAAGGTGGGACGCAGATGATCGAGCAATTCCGGAACGCTGGCGAAAAAGGCCGGGCGCTGGGAGGTGATCTGCTGGTTGGCGATGGCTGCCGCCAGGTGAGTCTTACCGGAGCCAGGCGGCCCCACCAGTACCAGCCAGTTCTCAGGCGATTCCGCAAACTGCCGAGCGGCCTCCAGGGCCATTTTGAGGCTCTCTCTCTGCTCCCTATCGGCATTCATCCCCTGAATATCGAAGGTCTTGAAGCTCATAGTGCAGATTGTGTCCCTGCTCAATCCGCCGATATGATTGAAAAGTGGGGGGCCTTCTTTCCTCAGCTCCAATTGCCGGGACAGCCCCGGAGTTTTTAGTCGGGTTTGCAGCCGTTGGTCAAGGTCACTCAGAGTTATTGTAGTGACCACAGTGGGCAGTTGAGCATTGAAGCGGTGATTCAGCACCTGGAAGAGCTTCTCCTCAGCCCAGGGTGTGCTGCTGTGGGTTCCCAGGTCGTCGAGGATGAGCATTGGGGTATTCTTCACCCGTTCGAAGAGATCGTCATAGCTCACGTCGCTGGTGGGACTGAACGTAGTGCGTAGATGATCGAGAAGATCGGGGACGATGGTCCAGAAGATCGCTATTCCTTGCCTGAGACAATGATTGGCGATGGCGACGGCCATATGTGTCTTGCCGCAGCCGCTGGGACCGGTGAGCACCAGCCACCCATGCGGATCACCGGCGAACGCCTTGGCCTGCTCATAGCAGAATTTGAACTGCTTCTGTTTGTCCGGATCGGCATCCAGCCCCTCTGGCCGCAGATTGTCGAAGGTGAGTCGTGTCAGAGGCCCCAGGTTGCTGTACCGCTCAAGCCTCTGGACCCGATTGCTGGCGAATTCCCTCAGTCTGCACTCGCAGGGGAACGACCTGCCAAAATCGGGGTGCTCCACCGGGACGTCCAGGACGACCCACCCGTGACCACTGCAAATGGGACACCCCTGGATCTGTGCCGGCTCATTTCCTGGTGAGATGCCGGTACTTCTGGATGTACTCTTTCGGACTAATGTCCTTTTCAGGACTTTCCCTAGTTGTTCCATAATCCTTTCCTCGCGAGGCCCACCGCTCCAGGATTCTGCTGATATAACGCCAGTTGCGCTTGTTGAGCCTGATCGCTTCTCTGAAGGCATCCTCGATCCACGAGGCGGGGTATAATCGCTCCGCCTCCTTCAGGTCCTCAGCGATTAACGGGGTTAGAAGTCCGATGTTCTCTTCGTAGAGCGTGAAGATGTTCCGCCTCTCTTCAGTCGCCGCCGGCTCTATTCTGGCCATGCCGCCCAGGCGAATTTCACCGTTCTCTATCTGGACTATGGCCCGGCGAGACAGTTCGGTATTCAGAAAATACAGCTCTTCGGGTTCACCGTCTCTGTCCATCTTCAGGCAAAGCAAGGTCCCCCGCCCCACCCCCCTTTCCAGCCCATGCCGCAATTCCTCCTCCGCGGAGAAGCTCGACATCAATGCCTGGTCACCGCGCAATTCGCCATAGGTCATGAACCTGGGGTAGCCCTTCTTGCGATAGAGTGCCCAGAAGATATGAAGCGTTACTCTCAGCTCGGATAAATCCTGAATTTCAGGCAGAACCGCACTGAAGAAGGGGTTGGGGATTGGAGTGAACCCCGTTCTCGTTGGGAATCCTGGAAATCGCTTCGGAGCGTTCATAGCAAGATTGGTTTCTCCGCCACCTCCGCCGCGTTCTCGAACCTGCTTATGCGCTCGTTGAAATGGAGCTTTACCCTTCCGGTAGGGCCATTGCGGTGTTTGGCTATTATGATCTCAGCCTCCCCTTTGGGATAAGGCTTATCCGGATACTGTCTGGCCCATTGCTCCTCAGTGTGGTAAACATCGTCCCGGTAAATGAACATCACCACATCGGCATCCTGCTCGATCGAACCGCTTTCCCTCAGGTCCGAAAGCAGGGGTATGTGGGGGGAACGCTGCTCGACGGCCCGGCTGAGCTGCGAAACTGCCAAAACCGGCACATCAATATCCCGGGCCAGCTCCTTGATCGTTTGTGAAATATACGTCATCTCCTGCACCCGGTTATCGGTGCGTCTGCCGGAGCGTATCAACTGAATATAGTCCATTATGATGAGATCGATGCCGATCTCGTTCTTCAGACGCCGTGCCTTGCTTCGCATATCCAGGTCCCTCAGGAAGGCCGAGTCATCTATATAGATAGGGGCCTCAGTGAGGATTTCCAGGGCTCTCATAACCCTGTCGCGCTGGCCGTCGGTCAATTGGTCGAGCCGGAGCATTTGAGTATTGACTCCCGATTCAGCGGCGATAAAGCGGTATCCCAGCTCCAGTCTGGACATCTCCAGGCTGAAGATGGCGACTCTGGCCCCCTGGTTCAGGGCGGCATTCCTGGCGATGTTTACCGCCAGACTGGTCTTGCCCATACTGGGCCTGGCAGCCAGGACGATCATATCGGATCGGTGCAGCCCTCCCAGCTTCCGGTCCAGCAGGGTGAATCCAGTGTCGATATGCGGGAGGAAGCCTTCCTCGACGGGATGGGCAGCAAAGCTTGATTCCTCAAAGTAGCGATCGAGGACATCGCGTATATGGACAAATTCCCGCGACGTCTGCCCATGTCGCAGTTGAAACAGCAAGCCCTCGGCCCGGTCGAGAGCGCTCTCGGGATCGGGAGGCGCTTCGTAACCGATATTGGCAATCTGCCCTGCAGTGGCGATGAGATTTCGCATTATCGAGAGGCGGCGCACTATCCCGGCGTAGTACTCGACGTGAACCGAGGTGGGAACGTTCATTATAAGATTGCTCAAATAGGCAGACCCTCCGATGGCCTCCATCCTGTCACGCCGACTCAGTTCATGAGCCACCGTGACCTGGTTGATGGCCTCGTCCCGTTCATAAAGCGAGTAACAAGCCTCGTAAATCCACTGGTTCTTATCCCGATAAAAGTCAAGGGGACTCAGCAGATTGAGTATCTTGAGAATCGCTTCATGATCGATGAGGAGTGAGCCCAATACGGCTTCCTCCGCATCGAGATCATGAGGTAGTATTCTGTCATCAGCCATGACTGTTCTAGGGGGTTTCAGGGGGAGAATCCCCCTGATGGTGCTGACTACTCGGCGGTCTTTTCCTCTTCGATCGTGACCCCTATCCTGGCAACCACGCCTTTGCCCAGCTCGATCTCAACCTCGTGGGTACCGAGTTTGCGCAAGGGCTCCTCGAGTCTTATCAGATGCTTATCAACCTTAAAGCCCCGGCGGTGCAATTCCTGGGCGATGGCGGTGTTTGAGACTGAGCCATAGATATTTCCCCTGGACCCCACTCTTTTGGCAAAGACGAGCGAGACACCCTGGAGGGAGTCACCGAGGGCGACTGCCTCTTGCACTTGCTGATCGCGTCGCCGGGCTTCAGCCTGACTTCTCGCCTCAACACGCTTGATTTCAGCGGCAGTAGCAAGTACCGCCAGGCCCCTGGGGAAGAGATAATTTCTGGCGTGACCGTCAGCCACCTCTTTCACTTCGCCCGCTTGAGCTACCTCGGGCACATCTTGCAGGAAAACTACTTTCATGATATTCTCCTCACCGTCTCAATATCGGTCATAGCTTACGATCTCCGTTAGCTCTTTGCGGCGCGGGGCCGTTGGTTCCTCGGCCGGGTAACCCAGAGGAAGGAGCAGCACCACCCGGGCATTTGAAGGAAGCTCTAGAAGATCTGCCACCTTTGAAGCATCGAAAGATCCGATGGCCACCGTTCCCAGCCCCAGAGAGTAGGCGGCCAACATCATGTTCTGCGCCGCAAGCGCGGTATCGAACATGTACCAGTCTCCCTTATCGGTCATCGCTACACCCTTCTTGTAGCCCGCTCTCTCCAACTCACCGCAGATCGCGATGATCACCGGAGCATTCTTCAGGGCATCAGTGCCCGGATTCCCGGGAGAGATGGTCTCCGCGACCTTGCCCCTCATCAGGGGGTCTTGCACCACCACAAATTTCCAGCACTGGGTATTGGCCCACGATGGCGCCCAACGACCCGCCTCCAGTACGGTTTCGAGGAGATCATTGCTCACCGGCTCCGATCTGAGCTTGCGAACACTCCTCCGGTTCTTTACAGCTTGCATCAGGTCCATGTCTACCTCCTTAAATGTTAAACAAGATGGTAACCACATCACCATCCTGTACCAGATAGTTCTTGCCTTCGAGCCGGATCAGCCCTTTACGGCGAGCCTCAGCGAGGCTGCCGCATTTCGTCAGATCGTCGTGTGCGATAACCTCTGCCCGGATGAAGCCTCGTTCCATGTCCGAATGTATCCTGCCCGCCGCCTTCTGAATGGTGGTTCCCCTCGAAACCGTCCATGCCTTTACCTCACCGGAGGCGATAGAGAAAAAGGTAACCAGCTCCAGAAGTCCGTAGGAGAGCCTTATGGCCCGGTCCAGCCCGCTCTGGGTCAGCCCCATAGAGGAGCGAAACTCCATCGCTTCATCATCATTCAGTTGGCCAAGCTCCATCTCCAGCCGGCCGCAAAGCACCGCGACCTCGGAGTGAGGCCGCTGGAACATGGAGCGGAATCGCCGCTCCAGGGATGATCCCTCCTCCCGTTGATCCTCCCCGATATTGAAAAGCAACAACAATGGTTTGGCACTCAGAAACTGAAAGCCATGAATTGCTTTACATTCTTGCTCGCTCAGTTCCTGCTCCCGGAGGGGCAGGCCATCCTCCAGAGCTGACTTGATCTTATCCAGCAGGGATTGCTCCCTGAGGGCAATCTCTCGTTCCGCCACTTTGGCCCCCTTCAAGGAAACTCGCAACCTCTCCAACCGCCTCTCAATGATCGATAGGTCGGAGAAGATCAACTCAAGATCGAGGATGCCCACATCTCGTTCAGGACCTACTCCGCCCTTGATATGCGGGATGCGCTCATCGCGGAAGACCCGAATGACATGGATGAGAGCATCTACCTGCCCAAATCCCCTGGGAGAATCACCGCCGTCAAGATACCTCACCTCCGCCGGAATGGTGCGCTCAGGCTTTAGCATCGCGGCAAGGTTGTCCAACCTCGGGTCAGGCACCTTCACCACCCCGACATTCGGGGTCGCCTTGCCGGTAGAATAGGCGGCGACCTCCGCCCTGCCCATGGTCAGCGCGTTGAAGACCGTCGTCTTACCGCTCTTGGGAAGCCCGAGGATGCCGAGTTCCATTGTTCTATGGTATAATCAACTCATCGATAGTCTATTATACCACGGTCGCCAGGGATTAGAAACTTCGGGGGACAACATTGCTCTATATTCTTTACGGCGAGGACAACTTCTCAATCAGGGAGTCGCTGGCCAAAATCAAAGCCGACTGCGGCGGGGCGGAGTTGGGAGAGTCTAACCGCATCCTGCTTGAAGGAGACAAGGTGAGCCTCAATGAACTTGTCTCCATCTGCAACACCATGTCCTTTTTGTCACCAAAGCGGATGGTGATAGTTGATGGTCTGCTGGCTCGATTCGAACCCAAAGGGAAGCGTCGCGGTGGAGATCAGCCCTCTCAATTGAAGGATTGGAGTGCGTTAGCCGGGCACGTGGTTAACATGCCCCAAACCACCGTCCTGGTGCTGGTTGACGGCAAGCTGAGCCGGGCCAATCCGCTGCTGAAGAAACTTTCCCCGCTTGCCAAGGTCAGGGAATACATACCCCCGAAGGGGACGGAGCTCCAGAACTGGATTCGCGCCCGCGTGGCCGGTAATAAATGTGAAATCTCGCCTCCGGCGCTTCGACTCCTCACCGATCTTATCGGGAGCAACCTGTGGATACTCTCCAACGAGATTGACAAGCTCTGTGTCCATGCGGGAGAGGGTCGTATAGAAGAGGCGGATATCAACTCGCTGGTAAGCTATGCCAGGGAATCGAATGTCTTTGAGATGGTCGACGCCATAGTGCAGCGCCGGCTGGGGGTGGCGTGCCGGCTGATCCACCAGCTCCTGGATGAGGGGTCTGCGCCCCCGTATCTGCTCTATATGATGACCCGTCAGTTCCGCTTGCTGGTTCAGGCCAGGAGATTGATGGCTCAGGGTTTGCCCTCCAGTGCCATCGGGGCAAAGATAGGCGAGACCAGGGATTGGATACTGGAGAAGGTATTGAGGCAAGCCAGGGGATATTCTCTTGAGCGACTGGAGGAGAGCTACCGCAGGCTGCTCCAGACCGACCTCTCGATCAAGACCGGGACGGTTGATGGGGCGGTGGCCCTCGATCTTCTCATCACCGACCTCTGTGGGCGCTAAGGCCTGCTCCTGCGGAAGCAGCGGCTACATCCGCTTGACAGGAAGCCCTCTTTTGGCTATCTTTAGCATCTGTTAGCTCAAACAAAGCAACTCGATCACATACGCACACTTCAGACTCATAGATAAGGGAGGTTAACCATGGTTGCCAAGATTCTCATTGAGCGAAAGATCAAGCCCGACTCTCTGGGCGATATCCTTGACCTATACATGCATCTAAGGTCTCTGGCTATGCGGCAGCAAGGTTACCTCTCAGGAGAGACGCTCGTTTCGGCTGATTGCGATGATGAACATCTTGTTATCAGTACCTGGCATAGCCTGAGTGACTGGCAGGCATGGGAGAACAACCCCGAGCGACTCGGAATCGCACAACAGATCGAAAGTCTCCTGGATGAGCCGTCTACGGTCAGGGCCTTCACGACCCTCTGAAGTTGAGCCGGCCACCAGCAAACAGGATGATCAAAGTGCGCTTGCGACTGCCGGCTAACGACTGTGGACTAACTATGAGGGTCAGGTAGACCTTGAACTGGAAATAGGGCAAATAGCTGGAATACTGGAAGGGCATAGCCCGGGTGAGTTAGAAACCCTTGAGATTCTGTTGAACCGAGAGTTAACAGATGAACTCAAGAAGAGGCATCAGGAAGCCAGGATAGAATTTGAGCAGGGGAAAACTTAAAACTTACAACTCACGCAATCGCCCTGAAGAGAAAACGGAATTATGGAGGTGAAAAAAGATCTACAGAGGCATCATCCAAGCGGCTTTGGCTTTTGCAATGGAGGCGCTACGTGCTGATGTGGTCTATCCTCTATCGGAGATGGCTCAATGAAGTTTCCAGCCACTATAGAGAGAATCTGTGTCTGCTTGCCGCGCCATTCGAGCATGAAGTGAACCAACCATCTAAAACTCAGTAAACTCGGTAGGATAATGAGAAAGATCCAATTTCTCTTGCTCTGGTATCAATCGTATCCCCCATTGTTGCATTGCCAAGGCCCCAAAGAGAACTTCGATAGCTTTCTCTTCCTCATCATTTCCAATGCGATCAATAACCATAGCTTCCGTATGAAAAGGCTTCCCATCGATTTCGCCGACTAATACAGCAGCCTGCGAAGACACCTTCGTCTCGCCCCCTAATTTGGTATATGTTGGACGAGGAAGGCTTGTTATAGTAAGTTGTGCTGCAACATCAGGAATAATGTAGGTATTTCGGGCTCCTGTGTCAAAAAGTGTCCATACATTCCGTCCATGTATATTTATCGTTTGTCGAATCCTGCCCATGATCATCACCTCCATTTTGTAATGTCGCTTAAATATTTCATTCAAGTGCCTAACTTAATATTATAAAGAATCCCTCTCGTCTGTCAAACACATGTTGCTGCCTTCGTATTCCAATCGCAGCGGTCTTGCCACGACATTACCAGTCTATCACAAAGAACACCAATAATGGGTCGGAGGTATTGAGGATAAGCTACCCCTGACTAGATCAGGGGCCAAGCTCGTCACATATATCGGCGATACTTGGAGAAAGGGGATGAGGGGTTGATCCATCGCAGTCGAGGCCAGCCATCGAATCGAGGGAAAGCGGCTGAAGTGAAAGAGGCGGTGCTGTCGGTTTACCAGCAACGATATTGGGATTTTGGGCCCACGCCGGCAGCGGAGAAAGCTGAGCGGGAGGGTTATCAGGTTGGGTGTGAGACGTTGAGGCGGTGGCTTAAGGATGCCTGGGCTATGGGAAAGGCATAGGAAGCGGTCCAAGCACCGCAATCGGCGGGAGCAAAAGGCCCACTTTGGGGAGTTGGTCCAGATGGATGGCAGCCATCACCAGTGGTTCAGTGGGCGTAAGGGCAAATCATGCCTGATGGACATGGTAGATGATGCGACCGGAAGAACACTGGCCTTAATGAGGAGGGAAGAGACCACCAAAGCAGCTATGGAGGTATTATGGGCCTGGATTGAGAAGTATGGTCTTCCCCGGTCGTTATATGTGGATCGCAAGACAGTTTACATCACTGGCAGGGAACCCACTTTAGAAGAGCAACTGGCTGGGGAGAAACCATTGACCCAGTTTGGCAGAGCCTGCCGAAAGCTGGGCATTGAGATCG
>JALPXQ010000020.1 GCA_023271515.1 Dehalococcoidia bacterium
ATGGAGGTCGAAATGTCCAATCAGGCAAACAGTTGCTATTCCTTTTTTTACTATTACTGGTTTAGCAGCCCTCGCCGTGGGCCTGGGAGGACATGACCCAAGAACCATATAAATAGCACAACCTTCGAAACACCTTAACCCTCCCGGCCGGGAGGGTTTTTTATTATAGGCGTTAGGGGGTCGGGACAATGACGATCAAGCTAGAAGAACATAACCAGACCAGGAATATTGATTGCGCTGACTTCGCTGCCGAGGAAGGCAAGACACTGCTCCTTGCCAGTCGCGACTGCAAGCAGGCGGGAACGGCGGTAGACATCGGTGGAATCAAGCTGGGTCTCATCAACGATGGCTTTTGCATCCGCGCCGATCGCATTGAGGTAACTTCCCAGCCTGCATGCCGCCTCCCATTATCCCACCATAACGTTCCTGACAATTGCCTCCCAGGTGGTTGCAGGACCCCGACAACGTTTGCAGCACTCGTCCGGGGAGTGCTATAATATCAACCGTGGGCCGTTAGTACAGGCGTGGGATCCGCCCTTCCTTCCGCCATAGGAATTTCTGAAATTCCTATGCCTGGTAAAGGAGCGAAGCTCCTTTAAGAATCCCCGGCATGACCGCTTCTTAGGGGGTTTCAGGGGGAGAATCCCCCTGATGCTCTTGGTGAACCTGACATGATGAAAGAGCTTAGTGGATCCGAGATTCAGGAGTTGATCAGCCAGAAGAAGTGGCGAGAGATCAAGAAGACGATCTCGGTCTGTCCAGCTCCAGACATAGCCGATCTATGGGAAAGCCTCGATGAGCAGGACATGTTTATCGTTTTTCGTCTCCTGGCCAGGCAACTGGCGGCTGATGTATTCAACGAACTCGAGCCCAGCAGGCAGATGAGCCTTCTGGAGCAGATGCGCAGCGCTCACGTCCGGGCTATTATCTCAGAATTAACCCCGGACGAGAGAACCGATTTATTCGAGGAGCTTCCGGGGGAGATGACCCAGAAGCTACTGAATCTGCTGCCGCCGGAGATTCGCAAAGAGTCCCTGAAATTGCTTGGCTATCCCAGGGATAGCGTCGGCCGGTTGATGACACCACACTATATAGCCATCCGCCCCCAATGGACTATCGAGCGGGCACTGGAGCACATTCGCCATTATGGGCATCATGCGGAAACGATCGACATGGTCTACGTGGTTGACGAGAAATGGCATCTGCTTGATGATATGCCCTTAAGGAGATTAATCCTGGCCGATCCCGAGCAGAAGATTGAGTCCGTGATGGACCGAGAATTCGTCCTAGTTTCAGCGTTTGAGGATCAGGAGAAAGCTATTAAGGTAACCGAACGATACAACCTGGTGGCTCTCCCCGTGGTGGATTCGGAGAATGTGCTGGTAGGAATTGTGACCGTGGACGATATCCTCGATGTATTGAAGGATGAGGTCACGGAAGATATTCAAAAGGGAGCAAGCGTTGTTCCTTTGGGGATGAGCTATAGTGCCGCATCTGTTTGGATCCAATACTGGAGACGCATTCCGTGGTTATTGCTCCTGACAGTAGTTACTTTTCTTTCAGTAGGCATTATTGCTGCTTTCGAGGAGATTTTAGCAGGCATCGTTGCTCTGGCCTTTTTCATACCGCTGGTGATTCACACCGGGGGCAAAGCCGGCACCCAGTCAGCCACCCTTGTCGTGCGTGCAATAGCTACCGGTGATCTCACTCTCAGGAAATGGTTTAACGTAATTCGAAAGGAATTATGCGTTGGCCTGCTGCTGGGTGTGACCCTTGGCACTATTCTTTACCTGTGCAGTTACCTCTGGCTCGGTGATTCAAGGATCAGTCTGGTAGTCAGCATGACAGTGATCGCCAATGTGTTGTGGGCAAGCCTGGTTGGTGGCTTATTGCCCATAATCCTCACGAAATGGAAGCTGGATCCTGCGGTGATTAGCAGCCCGTTTATCACTACGCTGGTGGACATAATCGGTGTGCTAATCTATCTCTCCATAGCCATATGGTGGCTAGAGTTCTAAGCTTGATAGAACACCACCAGAGAAACACACTTTGGCCCACGCCTTGATCTTCGGGGGATTAATTGCTATGATATTGACAGGTTGATAGCCACGCTTGTCCCTGCGAAGGCAGGGAGAGTCCACAGAGAAAACGAAGGGGAATAAGGTATCTTAAGGAATCTCTCAGTTCCCCGCATTCGCGAGGACAAGGATCGCAATGGGGTCTGTGGCTGAAGAGTTACCTTCGGAGAGGCTTTCAAATGGAGGGTGATAATGGATCCGATGATGCTCATATTTCTCGTACTGATCTTTGCGGTGTTCTATTTTCTCCTCATCCGGCCACAGCGCAAGAGGCAGAGCGAGCATCGAATGCTAATTGAAGGGTTGCAGAAAGGCGACAAAGTGATTACCATCGGCGGCATCTACGGGGAGATAGATTCTATTGACGAACAAGAGCTGATATTAAGAGTCGAAGACGGCAGCAGATTGAAGCTACTGAGAACCAGCATCATGGGCATACAGCAGAGTGAATAACCCCTCGCCGCTCTCACTCTACAACTACGGCGGTGCCGTAGGCCAGGAATTCCGCCGCTCCCGCCGCCACCATGGAGGTCATGAATCTGGTGCCCAGAATGGCATTGGCACCCATCTTCTCCGCCTGCTCGACCATCCTCTGCATGGCCTCCTCCCGGGACTGGGCCATCAGCTTGGTGTACTCGGTAATCTCGCCACCGACGATACCCCGGAAGCCGGCCACGATATCCTTTCCCACATGCTTGGCCCGGATAGTGCTCCCTCGCGCAATTCCCAGCGTCTTCACAATGCGCTTGCCCTCTATTCTCTCTAAGGTAACGATGATCATTGGTCCACCCCCTTAAATCTGTCTCCCTCTTCTTTTGATTTCTTCACCCTCTCCCTGATAAGCGAAGCAAGGATAAGGATGCCCCCCGCCGGAGCGGCGGCAATTGCTATCCTGAGGGGCCAGGCCAGGTGCCCAACCACGTACTCAACCAAATAGTAAACCCCATACCCCACGATAACGGCTACGCCGGCAGCAAGCAGGAAAAGCCCTATTTTCTGCATCTTCATCACCTCCTTAGTTGCTAATCTATACCACTCAAGCTGAAAAGTCAAGTCTCTTCCAACATTGAGGCTCATCCCTGGACCTGGCCAGGGACAGGTCTTGTATTGGAAGAGACTGGGGGCTTGACAAGCCCACCGGAAAGTGGTATAATTCATTATGGAAGCGGAGCTTCTTCACCAAATAAAAGGAGGTGAGCAGCGATGACGCTTCACAAGATGTATGGAGTATGGCAGGTGGACTGGTGAGGCCCTGCCTCCGGGGCAGGGCGGGCGGACTCTGGATCGGGCCCGCCTTTCAAAAAGATGGGGCCATAGCCTGAGAAAGGCAAGCCCAATCCGGGAGTGAATTCCGGGAAAGGGTCGGATTCAGAAACAGGAAAGAGAGCAAAAAGAGAGGGTCGCCGCAGAGGCGACCCTCCTCTTATTATCCGGCATCCAGCTAATTTCACTTTGCATCTAGCACTTCTGAGATGAGGTTGCAGTGAGCTGGGAATGTCATGAATCAGCCCCACGACTTGACCACAGGCTTGAAGCCCCTCCTCCCCCGTTTCCAGTAACTCTTTCCCCCCCTGTCCGCTGATCAGTGGCGCCATCTCCTCAACGGTAGCACCCTGCTTTTCCATTTCAGCGACCCTCTCCGCAACGGGATTCCTCAGCACTCGCACGCTATTGCATAGCGACCTCAGTATCACCATGGTGTCACGTTTTGTTGCCTGGATCAGCCACTCCTTCACCCTGGGATGGATAGGGGCTTCCTGCGTCACCATGAACCTGGTGCCCATATTTATTCCCTCCGCTCCCAACGCCAATGCAGCCACAAGACTTCGAGCATCGCCAAAGCCGCCGGAGGCGACGACGGGAATCTTCACCGCATCAGCAGCCAGCGGAATGAGGATAAGCGAGGTAACATCCTCCTCCCCCGGATGCCCGGCGCATTCATACCCATCAATGCTGACAACATCGCAACCTATACGCTCAGCCGTCCGAGCGAAGCGGATGGCGACGCATTGCGGCAAGCTCTGCCGGAGAGGCAAAAGTGAGCGCGCTTAATATGCCCAGGCCCCCGGCGTTCGATACGGCACCCACCAGCTCAGCTCGAGAGATCCACTGCATCCCCCCTGGATTATCGGGTATTCTATCCCCAGAAGTTGAGTCAGCCTGGTTTGGAACATTCTTATTGTCCTCTAATGCGTTGATTCAAGCTCATTAGGGGGATTCTCCCCCTGAAGCAGTGGTGTATTCGTTATAGATAGTATATAGTGCTTGGCGTTCAGTGTCAATCCCGCATTGACGGGCTACAGAAGCAAGGTGTTGACATCATGGCCTGATCGTGATACAACTTAATCGTCCCCACCTCGCTGGATCAAAGAGGGAACCATGGCATTGGTTACTGTCCGGTTTGATGCACTCCTGCGCCTCAGACTGTCTACAGACTCTTTGCATGTAGAGGCGACTGATGTTAAGGAAGTAATCGAGCACCTGGAACAAGTGTTCGGCCATCGATTTCGACAGCAGTACGAGTAACAATCCAGGTTCAGAGTTCCAGGGTTCACGTTTGCGGGGTTCAAGGTTCCGGGGTTCACGGTTCCAGGCCTGCCCCCGGCCGCAGGCCCAGGGGTTAAAGAGCGATGAAGATTGAAGCATGTCAGGAGGGATAACCTGTGCCGCCAGAAAAACCGCTGCTTCTTCTATTTGATGGGCATGCCCTTATCCATCGCGCCTTTCATGCCCTGCCGGCACTCACCACCAGGGAAGGGCAACCAACCGGGGCTGTTTATGGTTTCGCAAGCATGCTCCTGAAGACACTCGAAGATTTTAAGCCCTCGCACTGGGCAATCGCCTTCGACTCCGCCGCTCCCACCTTCAGGCATATTCAGTTTCAGGACTACAAGGCGCACCGTCCCAAAGCGCCTGACGAGCTCATCTCACAATTCGCCGTCGTTCGCCGGTTGGTCCAGACCCTCGGCATCCTCGCCTTTGAGGTGGAAGGCTACGAGGCCGACGATATTCTCGGTACTCTCAGCCAACAAGCCGGCGCAAAGGGGATCGCTTCTATCATCGTAACCGGTGATACCGATACCCTGCAGCTTGTCTCCCCCGGTGTCGAGGTGCTTCTTCCCCGGCCCCGGAGGCCCTTCAGCGACACTCAACTCTACGATGAAGCAGCGGTACAGCAGCGATACAGCCTCCGGCCGCGACAGATAGCCGACCTGAAGGGCCTCAGAGGCGACTCGTCAGACAACATCCCCGGCGTGCCTGGTATCGGAGAGAAGACCGCCATCAAGCTCATCCAGGATTTCGACAGCCTGGAAGGGATCTACCGGCGAATCGACGAGGTGACCCCGCTCCGGATTCAGGAGATCCTGCGGTCCAATGAAGAGGTGGCAAGACAGGGCAAACAGTTGGCCACCATCGTTACCGATGTTCCGGTAAGCCTCGATCTCTCATCCTGTCGCGTCGGCAGCTATGACCGGGACAAAGCTTTCGCCCTGTTTCGAGAGCTGGAGTTCTTCAGTCTCCTGGATAAACTGCCGGGGACAACAGGAGAGTGGCAGAGCACACTGCCGGAGACGAACAGGATCCCCGCGAGCTATGAGATAGTGGATACATCTCAAGCCCTTGATAAACTGGTGGAGGAACTCTCCACAGCCAGAGCATTGGCAGTGGATACGGAGACCTCGGGCAAGGAGGCAAGACACACGACATTGGTTGGCATATCCCTTTCGACGGCTCCGGCGAAGGCCTGGTATATCCCCATCGGGCACAAGGGACCGGGGTCACAGCTCTCTCTATCCGAGCTCACTCCCAGACTCAAGCCTGTCCTGGCAGATCCCCACATTGCGAAGATAGCCCACAATGCCAAATATGATATGACCGTTCTCTGGCGACACGGGCTGGGATTGAACGACCCCGGATTCGATACCATGATCGCCGCACATCTTCTGGGGGAGAAGTCTCTGGGATTGAAGCAGCTCGCCTTCAGCAAACTGGGCGTCGAGATGACCCCCATAAGCGCCCTCATCGGATCAGGACCCAAACAAGGCTCAATGACGGATGTCACCATTGCACAAGCCGCCGATTACGCCTGCGCCGACGCCGATATGACTGGTAGACTGAGTCAGCTTCTGGAGACGGAACTGAAGCGAGAGGGGTTGTGGGACCTCTTCATCGAGGTTGAGATGCCGCTGGTTCCAATCTTATGGCGGATGGAGTGGAACGGGATAGCCCTGGATGCCACCTTGCTGCGGGATATGTCGCAGGCAATGTCCATGGAGATGGCCGATATCGAGGATGAGATCTACAAGTCGGTGGGGTATAAGTTCAATATAAACTCCACCCAGCAACTGGGGAGAATTCTTTTCGATGAGCTCAAACTGACCCCCGGGCGCAAGACCAAAAGCGGTTATTCCACGGATATCTCCGTCCTGGAGAATCTCCGCGGCAAGCATCCCGTTATTGAGCATGTCATCGAGTATCGCCAGCTCGCCAAGCTCAAATCTACCTATGTCGATGCCCTCCCGGCCCTGATCGATCCGGAGACGGGAAGGGTTCATACCAGTTTCAATCAGACAGCCACCGCTACCGGACGTTTATCATCGAGCGACCCCAATCTGCAGAACATCCCCGTTCGCACCGAGATAGGAAAGCGGATCAGACAGGCTTTCGTCGCCCCAGGCGATGATTTCACGCTTTTGAGTGCGGATTACTCCCAGATCGAGCTCCGGGTTATGGCCCATCTATCCCAGGACCCCGGGCTTCTTGCCGCTTTCGCCCACGATGAGGATATCCATGCCGCCACCGCCTCGCAGGTCTTCGGCGTGGAGATATCCGAAGTGACCTCAGAGATGAGACGAATAGCCAAGGTGGTGAATTTCGGCGTGATCTATGGCATGGGCGATTATGGCCTGGAACAGGCCACCGGCCTCTCCCGCCAGGAAGCGGCCGATTTTATCAACGCCTACTTCGAGAAATACCGCGGCGTCAGGGATTATGTCAAGTCCACGCTGGCACAGGTTCGGGAGAGGGGATACGTTCAAACACTACTCGGGAGGAGGCGACATATCCCCGATATTAAGTCCGGCAATTATCAAGTGCGACAAGCAGCCGAGCGGATGGCTATCAACATGCCGATCCAGGGCACCGCCGCCGACATCATCAAGCTGGCGATGATCAATATCCAGAACGAGATAAATCTTAGGAGTCTCCAGAGCAAGATGATCCTTCAGGTGCATGACGAGCTCCTCTTCGAGGTACCTCAGGCAGAGATCGAGCCGATGAAACGATTGGTGCAGGAGGTCATGTCAGCGGCAATGAAGCTAAGTGTGCCTCTGAATGTGGACACCAAACTGGGCCGGAATTGGGGAGAGATGGACTAACGGGGTTCACAAGAGGATGAATCCGTAGTATAATAGTAAGCGTTCATCTAATATCTTCGCCCCTTTAGAAATCCCAGGTATAACTGCTTTAGGGGGTTTCAGGGGGAGAATCCCCCCCATGATCTTGACTGAGAGTGGGGGACTCTCAGTTTTTTAACTATACACGGGAGGAATGGGCTATGCCTGAAGAGAAGGTCTTACTAACAACCGAGGGGTTAGAGAAACTGAAGAACGAATTGGAACATCTACGCGAAGTGCATCGGCCCGAAGTTCTGGAGAGGCTTCAACGAGCAAAGGAACTGAGCGATACCGTTGACAACGCCGAATATGATGAAGCTAAGAATGAACAGGCATTTGTCGAGGGCCGCATCATGTGGCTGGAACGGACAATCAAACATGCCGAAGTCATTCCGATGGAGAGGTCACGTCCGGCATATGTCAAGCTTGGGTCCAAGGTTAAGGTGCAGAACTCAGAAGGGGAGGAAAGGACATACGTTATTGTGGGAGGCACGGAGAGCAATCCCAGTGAGGGTAAAATATCCAATGAATCCCCTGTGGGGAAGGCCCTGCTGGGCAGACATGTAGGCGAGGAAATTGAGATACAAGTCCCGAAGGGGCTGACAAAGCTGAAGATAGTGACCATTTCTGGGGAGTGAGCTCATGGCACAAAGACAAAGCGAGTTAACCCAAAGCCGCCTCGATAAGCTCCAGAGAATCCGGGGTCGCGGCATAGATCCATACCCTGCCCGATACCACCGCAGTCATACGACACAGGAAGCCGTCGCTCTTTATCAGGAGGCAGAAGATGGGAGCGGCGGTCTTCCCCAGGTGAAGCTAGCCGGCCGTATTACTGCCATGCGTTCCATGGGCAAGGCTATCTTTCTGGATCTCAAGGATGGATCGGGCAAGGTTCAAGTCTATCTCCGTCGGGATGCTTTAGGCGAAGAGAAGTATAGCCTGCTTCAAGATTTCGACATCGGCGATTTCATCGGTGTTGAGGGACAGGTCTTCAAGACCCGGACCGGAGAGATTACCGTTAGGGCATCGGACTTGACGATGTTGTCGAAGTCACTGCAGCCTCTCCCAGAGAAGTGGCATGGGCTTGCCGATGTCGAGAAGCGCTATCGCCAACGGTATCTCGATCTCCTCTCCAACGACCAGGTGAGGCGTACGTTTGAGGTGCGTGGGCAGGCGATTTCGGCCATGCGCCGTTTCCTTGAGGAGCGCGGATTTATCGAAGTGGAAACGCCGGTCTTGCAGCCGCTTGCCGCCGGGGCTCTGGCCAGGCCTTTTGCTACACACCATCATGCGCTCGATCGGGAGCTATATCTGCGCATCGCCACCGAACTTCATCTGAAACGATTGATTATCGGTGGGTTCGACAGGGTCTACGAGATTGGGCGAGTATTTCGCAACGAGGGCATCTCCACCAAACATAATCCTGAATTCACCACCCTGGAGAGCTACCAGGCCTACGCCGATTACCTCGATGTGATGGAGATGGTGGAGCAGATGGTTTCCTTCATCGCCCGGGAGGTTCTGGGGACGATGAGAATCGGCCATGGAGAGATGACGGTGGACCTCTCTCCGCCATGGCGTCGCCTCACCCTGTGCGATGCGATCAAAGAAAGGAGCGGCATCGATTTCGAGGCTTTCCCCGACGCGAGCGCGCTTGAGGCAGGGATAAGGGAAACCGGCCTCAGTGTGGATGATGGTTTGAATTGGGGCAAGCTGGTTGATTTCTTGCTTTCCCACACCGTCGAACCACACCTGATCCAGCCTACATTCCTCCTGGATTACCCGGTAGAGCTATCTCCCCTGGCCAAAAGAAAACCGGGAAGCGAGCGCCTGGTGGAACGGTTCGAGGCCTTCGCCGGAGGGATGGAGATTGCTAATGCCTTCAGTGAGATCAACGACCCTCTGGAGCAGCGAGAGCGCTTCAAGGAACAGGACAGAATGCGAGCCCTGTTCGGCGACGAGGAAGCCGAAAGAATTGACGAGGACTTCCTTCTGGCCCTGGAACACGGCATGCCTCCTACCGGTGGGCTGGGGGTAGGGGTTGACCGGCTGGTGATGCTCCTCACTAACCAGCAGTCAATCAGAGAGGTGATCTTGTTCCCACAGTTGAGAGCCAAGGAGTAAACGCATCCATGGTTAGCATACAGTTCATTCGCCAAGACCATGACATCGTCCGAGAGGCATTAGCCAGGCGCAATGATGATGCTCCTCTCGATGAAATCCTTCGCCTGGACAGCGAGCATCGCAAGCTCCTGCAGGAGATCGAGGGGCTGCGGGCGCGGCGCAACGAAGTCAGCAAAGAGCTGGGACGGATGAAGGAAATGCTTCCCGAACTTATCGCCGATATGCGGCAGGTGGGGGAACGCATCAAAGCGCTGGAGCAGGAGGAGACCAGGCTATCGGAGCAGCTTACCGACATGCTCCTTCGCATCCCCAACATCCCCCAT
Source organism: Dehalococcoidia bacterium (assembly GCA_023271515.1). Taxonomy (GTDB): domain Bacteria; phylum Chloroflexota; class Dehalococcoidia; order SZUA-161; family SpSt-899; genus BS503. Next base: position 9,922 of record JALPXQ010000020.1, read on the forward strand.
CCCAGCGTGCCCCTGGGCAGAGGCGAAACCGACAACGTAGTGGTGCGCTCCCGGGGCGAGCCGCGCCGGTTCGACTTCAAGCCGCGTCCCCACTGGGAACTGGGAGAGGCTTTGGGAATCATCGACTTTCAGAGGGGAGTTAAGCTCTCCGGTTCTCGCTTCTATGTGCTCAAAGGATGGGGAGCCCGACTGCAACGAGCGCTGATCGATTTCATGCTTGATCTGCACATCAAGGAACACGGGTACACCGAGATATATCCCCCATTCATGGTCAGGCGGGAGTGCATGGTGGGGTCAGGGAATCTGCCCAAGTTTGCCGATAACCTCTACCACGACCAGGAGGATGACTTCTGGTTCGTCCCCACCGCCGAGGTCCCCCTGACCAACCTCTATCGCGGTGAGATTCTGCCGCCGGGCACCCTGCCGATCTACCACGTTGCCTTCACCACTTGCTTCCGCCGGGAGAAGATGTCGGCCGGGAAGGACACCCGCGGGATCAAGCGAGGTCATCAGTTCGACAAGGTAGAGCTCTACAAGTTCGTCGAGCCGGATGAGTCCGATGGGGAGCTGGAGAGAATGGTGGAAGATGCCGGAGCGGTGTGTGGCAAGCTGGGGCTGCCGTATCGCATAGTGCAGTTGTGTACCGCCGATCTCGGCTTTGCCTCCGCGAAATCCTACGACATTGAAGTCTGGGCCCCTGGCTGCGACGAGTGGCTGGAGGTAAGCTCCTGCTCCAACTGCACCGATTTCCAGGCGCGACGGGCCAATGTACGCTATCGCCCCGATCCGGGCGCCAAACCACAGTTTGTCCATACCCTGAACGGCTCCGGGCTGGCCTTGCCGCGCGTTCTCATCGCCGTGCTGGAAAGCTACCAGCAGGGCGATGGCAGCATCACGGTGCCCGATCCTCTGCGACCATATGTCGGCGCGGATGTAATTCGGTAGGATTATCGAAGATGAGCATAATGGACGAGCTGACGAAAACACGGCCGGCACGGGAGATGGTGCTCACTATCGGGGTGTTTGATGGAGTACATCTGGGGCATCAGCATCTCATCAGCAGGCTGAAGGAGAAATCAAAGGATGCCGGATTCCTCAGCGGGGTGCTCACCTTTAACTGGCACCCCAGGGCCCTGCTCGCTCCGCAGACCGAATTGCCCTATCTAACCAGCCTGGAGGAGCGAATCGAATTGATCCAGGGCATGGGAATTGATCATGTTATTGTACTCTCCTTCACCAACGAGCTGGCCCAGCTCTCTGCTCGGAAGTTTGTCAGCCTGCTTAAAGAGTATCTCCAAATGCGCGGGCTTGTGATCGGCCCCGATTTCGCCCTCGGCCGGGCGCGGGAGGGGAATGCCGACATACTTCGTTCCCTGGGGCAAGAATTTCGCTTTGCTGTGGAGATAGTGCCTCCGGTAACGATTGGGGGGCAAGTGGTAAGCAGCACCGCTATTCGTCAGGGCCTGGCTGAGGGTGATGTGGAGAACATAAGCCGGATGCTGGGCAGACGCTTCCAGTTGAATGGCACCGTGGTGCATGGAGATCATCGCGGCGCAGCACTATTGGGCTTTCCTACAGCTAACCTGGCTATCCCTGGCAATCACGTTCTGCCGGCCGATGGCGTCTATGTCACCCTGGCCCACCTCAAGGACACCGTCCGTCTGGCGGTGACCAGCATTGGAGTTAGACCCACCTTCGATGCCGGAGAGCGTACGGTGGAAACATACATTCTGGATTTCAATGGCGATCTCTATGGGCATGAGCTCACTATTGAATTCGTCAGGAGATTGCGTGGCGAGATAAGATTTGAGACACCCGATGCGCTGAAAGCCCAGATCAAAAGCGATGTCACTGTTGCAAACGTGCTCCCAATCGAATAAAATAGAATGGTATGCCGATACACAAAGAACTTGACCGCATATTGAAGCGCGGTGTCGCCGAGATCATCATCGAGGACGAATTCAGGCGCCTGCTGGAGTCGGGCAAACCGCTGCGACTAAAGGAAGGTTTCGACCCCAGCCGTCCCGATATTCATCTCGGCCATGTGGTCGGACTCCGCAAGCTTCGTCAGCTTCAGGATCTGGGGCATAAGGTGATTCTCATCGTGGGGGACTGGACGGCCCAGATCGGGGATCCCAGCGGTCAATCTCAAACACGCCCCATGCTTACCGCCGGGGAGGTGCAAGCCAATGCCGAGACCTACATGAAGCAGTTCTTCAAGGTGGTTGACCGTGAGAGGACAGAGGTAAGGTGGCAGAGCGAGTGGTTCGGGAAATTTGATCTCGCTGATGTCATCCGTCTCACCAGCAAATTCACCGTCGCTCAAATCATGGCTCGGGAGGACTTCTCCAGCCGGCAGGCGGCGGGACGCCCCATTGCTCTCACCGAGCTCCTGTATCCCTTGCTCCAGGCCTATGATTCGGTCGTGATCGAGGCTGATGTTGAGTTCGGTGGTATCGATCAAAAGTTTAATTTCCTCATGGGGCGGGAGCTTCAGCAGACAGTCGGTCAGCACCCCCAGCAGGTTTTTATGACACCGCTCCTGGTGGGTACCGATGGCCGGATGAAGATGTCCAAGAGCCTGGGGAACTGCATCACCGTCGAAGATCCTCCCAACGAGATGTTCGGCAGGCTGATGTCAGTTGCAGACCATCTGATTATGGACTACTTTGAGCTAATAACCGACGTTCCCGATGAGGAGCTAGTGGGATTCAGGCAGCAATTGGCATCGGGCTCGGTGAATCCAATGACCCTCAAAAAGCGCCTGGCGTGGGAGATCGTGTGCCAGTTCCACGGACGACAGGCGGCAGGGGAAGCGGCACACCGTTTTGAGAAGGAAGTCCAGATGAAAGAGCAACCCGACCAAATCCCTGAGCATGTGATTTCATTTGAAAGGTTGTCGGAGGCGGCCACCGTTTCAGGGCTGATCTACGAACTGAAGCTTGCCGGCAGCAGGGGCGAAGCAAAACGGCTGATTTCTCAAGGGGCTATCGAGGTTGATGGAAGGCGAATATCCAGCGACATGAGAATAGTCCCTGGAGATGACCTGGCAAATGGCGGAGGGGACGGAGAAGAATTGATTTTCCGGCATGGCGGTGTGATCCGGGTCGGCAAGCGCCGCTGGGCAAGGATTTTTTTGAAGGAGGAGCTTTCCAATGTCAGATTGGCATGAATACCCCGGAGGGGTATACAAATCGAGGGAGGATCTATACAAGGAGCTTCAAGAGCGACGCGAACGGATAATGCAACTGGGCGACCCGAAAGTACTCGATAGACGGCGCCAGGCAGGGCAGCTCAACGCTCGGGAAAGGCTGGAATATCTCTTCGATGGCGGAGATTACACCGAGATCGGGATGCATATCAGAAACAGAACAGTCCATTTCGGGATGGATGAGGCATGGATTCCGGCTGAGGGGGTCGTTACCGCTTATGGGAAGGTGAACGGGCGGTGGGTAGTGTCCTTCTCGGAGGATTTTTCCGCCATGGCCGGGTCCTTCGGAGAATACCATGGCAAGAAGGAGACGTATGCTATTCAATTCGCCATGGAAAGGGGATGGCCTGTTATCGGCATTAACGATTCTGGAGGAGCCAGACTGCAGGAGGGGATGGACACTCTAGAGGCTTATGGCTGGCTTTTCAGGATGCAGGACCTGGCCTCCGGTGTGATTCCTCAAATAGCTCTGCTGCTGGGTCCCTGTCTGGGAGGACAGGCATATCACCCCATAATGCAGGACTTCCTCATTCAAACCCGTGAGACAGGTTTCATGGGCATCGCCGGGCCGGCTTTCGTCAAGACTCAAATAGGCGAGGATATCAGCCTTCAGCAGCTCAGCGGCTGGCAGGCGCATGCGGTTAAGTCCGGCCAGACTCACATAGTAGCTGAAGACGACAAGGATGCCATAGATAAGGCCAAGGAGCTCCTGGCTTTCTTCCCGGCAAACAACCGGGAGAAGCCTCCGCAGATCAAGACTGACGACCCCCCCGAGCGCATTGTGGAGGAGCTGAACGACATGGTGCCGGCAGAGCCCTTCAAATCCTTCGATATGAAAAAGGTGATCAAAGCGCTGGTAGATGATGGCCATTTCGTGGAAACACTGGGACTTTATGCCAAGAATCTGATCACCGGGTTTGCCCGCTTTAACGGCCGTCCCGTGGGCATAGTGGCCAATCAGCCGATGTGGGCTGCGGGGATACTGGATATCGATTCTTCGGACAAAGGAGCCCGATTTATCAGATTCTGTGACCTCTTCAATATTCCCCTGGTGACCCTTGTGGATTGCCCCGGTTTCGTGATCGGCTCTCAGTCAGATTGGGCCGGCATCTTGCGCCACGGCGCCAAGATGCTCTTCGCCTGGAGCGATGCTACCGTTCCGCTGATCTCTATTATTCTCCGGAAATCCTACGCCGGGGCCCATTACGGCATGCTGGATAAGAGCATTGGCGCCGACTTCGTCTTCGCCTGGCCCACGGCACGTGTCACTATCGTAGGGGCTGATACCGCGGCCAGTGTCATCTTCGCCCGGGAAATCAGGGAGGCCGAAAACCCTGAAGAGACGAAGGCAAGAAGGATTCGAGAGTACAGCGAGATTTACGAAAACCCCTACGTGGGAGCAGAACGAGGGTATATCGACGATATAATCATGCCCCACGATACCCGGAAATATATCAATCGGGCTCTGGATCTGCTGGTGAATAAGTTCGTCACGCCGGGAACCTGCCCCTGGAAGGTCTGGAGGAAATACTCCAACATCAATCTTTGAGGTGCAGCCATTTCCACATGCCCCCATGAGCTATAGCCTTACCCGGGAGACTTTTGTCAGCCTTGCCCCAGCATGGAGCAAGTTATGTCTCCGCACCACGGCAGACTCCCTCTTCGTTACACCTCGCTGGCTTGACATCTGGTGGCGTGAGTTCGGCAAAGGAAGAGAGTGGTATCTGTGCGCAGTGAGGGATGGCGATGCCGTTATCGGCGTTGCCCCTCTCTTACTGAAAGGGAACAGGGCTTCCTTCATGGGGAGCCCTGATGTTTGTGATTATCTGGATTTCGTGGTTGCCCCGGAAAGAGAGGCGGATTTCTTCAACACGCTGCTCACCAGTCTGGCCGAGTCGGGGGTCGTCTCCCTGGACTTACTATCGCTCAGGCCGGATTCCACGGTGCTTACCAGCTTAGCAAGAATCGCCCGGGAGAGGGGGCTGGCGGTTTCTTGCGAGCCCCTGGGTGTTTCGCTGGAACTTGATCTGCCCGCCACCTGGGAAGAATATCTTGAGATGCTAAGCCCAAAGCAACGCCACGAGGTGAGACGCAAGTTGAGAAGGTTGAGGGAAGCTGGGGAGATAGAGTACTCCATTGAAGGTGATCCCCGGGAATCCATGGAGTTCTTTCTGCGACTCTTTCGAGCAAACAGGGAAGACAAAGCAGCATTCATGACCGCTGAGATGGAATCGTTTTTCAGGTCGTTAGCAGAGGCTATGGCTGACATTGTCAGATTGGGAATCCTTAAGATCGATGCCATGCCCGTCGCCGCGGTCATGTGCCTGGATTATCGCGGTACTATCTATCTCTACAATAGCGGCTACGATCCCCGTTATGCCTCCTTGAGCGTGGGAGTGCTTTCTAAAGTTTTCTGTATCCAGAACAGTATCCAGAGGGGCAGAAAGAGGTTCGATTTCCTGAGGGGCGCTGAAGGTTACAAGTATCGCCTGGGAGGCAAGGAAATTCCGCTCTACGATTGCCGGATAACCTTGTGCTAAGCATGAAACAGCTCAAAATAGCGATGCTCAGTGTTCACAGTTGCCCCCTGGGCAGGCTGGGGGAGAAGGACACTGGCGGCATGAGTGTTTACGTCCGGGAACTGGCTCGCGAGCTAGGCAGGCGCGGGCACGTGGTAGACGTCTACACCCGGGTGCACGACCCCAGCGACGACCTCGTTGTTGAGCTGGGTCACAAAGCCCGTCTTATTCACCTCAATGCCGGGGAAGAGCGCGATATTGATAAGCTGGAGCTCTATCCTCATCTGGATGAGTTTGCCTGCAATCTGGAGAACGTCAGGAAGCGCAGCGGTATGCGGTATGATCTGATACACAGCCACTACTGGCTGTCTGGCTGGGTGGGTAAGCGGGTGCAAGAATGGTGGGGCATCCCACATATCATCATGTTCCATACCCTGGGCGCGGTCAAAAACGCGGTTGGCATCGGTGAGGGTGAGGCCAAGCTTCGCATTGAAATCGAAAAGGTGCTGACCAATAAGTGCCACCGCATTATTGCTGCCACTGCAAAAGAAAGGGATGACCTCGTTCATTATTACGGTGCTTCCCCTGATACCATCACCATCATCCCATGTGGGGTGAACCTGGAATTGTTCCAACCCATGGATCGGCCTCTCGCCCGACAACGATTGAACCTGGATGAGGAGAAGATTGTCCTGTTCGTCGGCCGGATCGATCCGTTGAAAGGGATCGAGAACCTGCTGGTGACTGTAAGCAATCTGAGCAGGACACACCATCTGAAACTAATAGTGGCCGGTGGGGGCGACAAAACCCAATCTGAGGTGGCGAGATTAAAAGGCTTGTCCAGACAGTTGCAGATTGATGATCAAGTCGCCTTTCTCGGCTCGATGAGTCAGGAAGACCTACCTCAATTGTATAACGCTGCCGATGTCTGCGTGGTCCCATCTTACTACGAGAGCTTCGGGCTGGTGGCTTTGGAATCTCTGGCCTGCGGAACACCGGTGGTAGCTACCCGGGTAGGTGGAGTTGAGAGCCTGATACGACAGGGCGAGACAGGCTATATAGTTGCCGGCAACGCCCCCCAAACCCTGGCAGATACGATAGCCACGCTGTTTTCAGGTCAAAGCAACGGCATAAGGTCTGCCAGCTACATTCGAGGATCGGTAGCCGGATTCAACTGGTCTAATATAGCCGCTGCGATGCTCGATCAGTATCAACAGACGCTCCGACCAATGCGCCGAGCAGAAGCAAGCTCGTGTACGTCACATCCGACTGCATCCCGTTGATGTCCTCGCACCACTGGCGTATCCGCTGGACTTTCAACGGTACGTCTAAGTCTTCTTGCCCCTTGGTCTCCACCACCACAATTCGCCCATCCGTCAGCTTCACCAGGAAGTCGGGATAATAGGGGGCGGGTCTGAGGCGCAGGTCCTTCATGATGGTTTGTGCAAAGTAGCCGATCACGCTGCGGTAATCGGCGACACCGGCTGTGTCGAGGATCGTGATATGGGTGACCTCATCAATCTGCTGCTCTAGCGACGCCAATGCATCTGTTCTCCCTGGTAAGTCCTGACGATATGGTCAGGAGACGTTCTTTCATCTCGCTGAAAATGGCGTAATAGGGATAGCGACGGAAGAAAGGAATAACAACCATAACGAAAAGGTACAAATGCATAGTGCCGCGACTGCATTTCCTCTGTGTAGAGCAAAAGAAGTTTCTGTAGTTCGACCTTTCGCAAGCTCTTGCCCGCAAATTCGAGAAAGATAGTCCTCCGCAGAAAGTGTTATAATGGGCATGGGGTGAGGTATCATGGTAGAAAAAACCGTAACGGTTCAGAACAAAGACACACTGATGGAAGTTTTAAGGCATAAGAAGGATCCAGAGCTCAAACGGAAGCTTTCATTTGCCCTGGTGGCAGCAGGGATGGAAGTTAAAGAGGCAGCAAGTCACTTCGGGACATG
>JALPXQ010000021.1 GCA_023271515.1 Dehalococcoidia bacterium
AATGCAAGAACCGGGGGACAAAATGGAAGGCCACCGGAAGAGGCTGCGCGAGAAATTCACAAGATGCGGCGTTTCGGGATTTCATGATTAGGAGATAGTCGAATTACTGCTCGCCCTGGGAACCCCTCGCAAGGACTGCAAGCAACAGGCAAAAGAGGCCATCAGAAGATTCAAGACTCTCCGGGGTGTCCTGGAAGCACCGGAGAAGGAACTTCGAGAGATCAAGGGAATTGGGCCTCATAATGCCTTTGGCATAAGACTTGTTCAGGAGGTAGCCCGAGGGTTTCTCAAAGAGAGGATTCTTGAAAAACCCATCTGCAAATCATCGAGGGAGATATTTGATTATCTTTACCACTCCATGCGTGACCTGAAAAAGGAAGTCTTTCCCTCCGGAAGTCCAGAGCCCTCTCAGAGCGATAGGGATATAACAGAAGATCTGGTTTTTGCCGCCAACCTGATGCAGATTAAGGTCCTGGATCACATTATCATAGGTGACAATAAGTATTTCAGTTTTGCCGATGAGGGGCTGATTAGCGCATATGATCTAAATTCCTTGAGCCTCAAGAGAAGCAATATCAGAAAGAGGCTCTTAGTCAGATAAAGAGACTCTTGTCGCCACTTCCCGCCTGCTCGATCAGCTCGATCACCGTGGCCTTGATCCGTTCCCTGATTTTCTGCGAGACAATCCTGGGATCGAAGGCATTCTTCACCGGGGACCAACCCTCGATGCCGAAGATATCATCTGTGCTTATCTCGGTGCCTTCCGGGGGGACGATCTCCTGAGAGTGATCCCGATAGAAATCATGGGCTGTGCGGGCATACTCATATTGATAATGGGTATCCTTGTTCAGCTTGCAGACCCCATATCCGATCACGCGGCGAACCTGCTCCGGCAGGAGCCCTGAAGTGCCGTGCAGCACTAAGGGAGTCTCAAAGCCCTGCTCCTGCAAGGCCCGGTCCACCTGCGCGGCGATGTCCAACCGCAGCTTGATATCCTTCCCCCGGGAGACACCGTGTTGCGTCCCGATGGAGATGGCCAGGAGATCTGCCCCCGTCCTGCGGACAAACTCCACCGCTTCATCAGGCGCGGTGTAGAAGGCCTCTTTGCTCACGATCTCGTCTTCGACACCCTTGATCATTCCCAACTCGGCTTCGACCAGGATGCCTCTAGGGTGGGCTAGTTCAACTACCTCGCGGCTGATCCGCACGTTCTCCTCGAAGGGCTCCTTTGAAGCATCGATCATGATCGAGGAGGTGAGATCTTCCTCGATTGCGGCCTCGATGAAATCCGTATGGGCTTTGGTCATGTGATCGAGATTGAGAAAGACCCCGATCTGATAATTCCTGGCCAACTCCTTGATATAATAGGAAATGGTTCGCAGGCCGGGGATTGCCTGGCCGCCGCCGGCGAACTTGGCCGCGGAGAAACTGATCTGCAGGACCAGATCGGCTCTCTTCTCCTGGGAGCCTTCCAGTAAGCCGATCAGGGTGTTCGGCTCGGCGATATTACTGGCGACGAAGGCATAGCCGTCTTTCTTAGCTCTCTGGTAGACTCTCTTGAGCTCTTCTCCACCTTTAAAAGGCATCCTTCTCTCCTTCTTAACGTGCACACGTCATAACTTCAGACCACGGTCTCTTCAGTATCCTTGTCGAAGATATGCATGAACTCCATCTCGGCGACCAGCGTGATCCTCTGGCCGATGGCCACCTCGGTTCGGGGGGCGAGCCGAGCCACCAGCTCTACACCTCCGTTCTCCGCATGGATAATCAACTCATCGCCCAGGGGCTCGCGGACCCGCACCCGCACCTCCAGGATCGCTTCCGGATCGTGGTGGGGTGCCATCCCCTGCGTCTTGAGGTTCTCCGGGCGGATCCCGAAGACCACCTCGCGATTGAGGTAATCTTCGAGCCTGCTCGCCTTATCCTGGGGGACCCTGAGCTTGAAGTCGGCGTTGGCCACGTAAAGCGAGCCGTCCTCCTCGATTAACCTGGCCGGGAGGAAGTTCATCGCCGGGCTGCCGATGAACCCGGCGATGAACATGTTCGCCGGGTGATCGTAGGTCGTCTGCGGGTCGTCACACTGATGGATCACCCCGTCCTTCATCACCGCCACCCGCTCCCCCAGGGTCATTGCCTCCACCTGATCGTGAGTCACGTAAACGGTGGTCGTCTTCAGCTCATGGTGCAATTCTTGAAGCTCGGCCCGCATCGCCACCCGCAGCTTGGCATCGAGGTTGGAGAGGGGCTCATCGAACAGGAATACCTTAGGATTGCGGACGATCGCTCGCCCCACCGCCACCCGCTGGCGCTGGCCGCCCGACAGCTCTTTGGGTTTGCTCTTGAGCTTATCGGTGATCCCTAAGAGCTCCGCTGCCCGTCGCACCCGCCCATCGATCTCCCTCCGGGAGACCTTGCGCAGCCGGAGGCCGAAGGCCATGTTGTTATAGACGTCCATATGAGGATAGAGCGCATAGTTCTGGAAGACCATCGCAATATCGCGGTCCTTGGGGGGGACGTTAGTGACCTGCCGCTCACCGATATAGATCTCGCCCGCGGTGACCTCCTCCAGACCGGCGACCATCCGCAGGGTGGTCGTCTTCCCACAGCCGGAGGGGCCGACCAGGACGATGAACTCCCCATCCTCAACCTTCAGATCGATCGTGTCCACCGCGACGAAGTCGCCGAACCTCTTCGTTACCTCTTGTAGCACTACCTCAGCCATCTGATCCCTCCCTTCGGCTCTATTATACATGCTGTGCTGCGCCCGATAGATTCAACCCGGCTCTTCCAAAGCCTCGCGGGCCAGGGCCAGGGCGCCGAGGAGGACCGCCTCATCTCCCAACTCTGTTAAGCGGAGCTCCGGCGGCTCGACATTGAGATGTTTTAACATCTCCTCCCGCATCGGCTCCAGGATCGTGGGATTCTCCAGGGCCAATGCCCCGCCGACGCTGATCACTTGAGGATCATAGGCATTGGCGATCCCGGCCAGGACGATCCCGCCATAGCGAATCGCCTCCCCTATTACTGCCTGGGCCAGCGCGTCGCCCTCCGCAGCCGACTGAAAGACGAGTGGAGCAGTGACAAATTCGAGCAACTCCCAGTCGGAAGGCCCAGTGTCCAATGACGATGGCCTTAGACTCTGGACATTCGACCCTGGACTTTGAACCGATATTGCTTTCTCCCGCGCCAGCCTGATGATCACCGAGCCATCCTCAGGTCTCAGGTTTTCATTTACCAGCCTCATTCTGGCGTTCTTGGCGATGCCGTTCCCCGAACAGTAGGCCTCGGCGCAGCCGTAGTTGCCGCAGCCGCATTTCAGACCGGCTTCCTTTACGAAGAAGTGCCCCACTTCGGCGGCGTTGCCGTGCTTGCCGTAGAGGAGATGACCCCTGTCCCAGACCCCTGCGCCGATCCCTGTGCTTATGGTGACATAGACGAGATGAAGCCTGCTCTTATCCTCAACCTTCTTCCCTGCCCCATAGTGGACTTCGCCGAGGACGGCGGCACCGCAGTCGTTCTCCAACCTGATCGGGACATTGAATTCCTCTTCTAACGGCCCAACCAAGGGGATATAGAGCGGCTTATCCGCTGCGTCCCCGGGGAGATTTAGGAGGTTGATGTTCGTCGGATTTCGCATGTCGCCATCCTTTAATGGCCCGGCGGAGCCGATCCCGATCGCCGCCAGTACGGGCGAACCTACGTGTTCCCCCTTGATATCAGCCTGTTCGTACCCACCGGGGCAGACACACGGGTCTGCCCTTACTTTCTGCAAGCCCTGGCCCAGCATCCGCCTCATCTGATCGCCCAGCCCCAAGTAGGCCAGGCCGTCCCTGTAGTCCGTGAAGTGGTCTGAGGCAATATCGGTCTCCTCCCTGAGCCGTTCGGTGATCATTCCTGACTGGTCGGCGATGACCAGGCTCAGCTTGGTGCCGCCGATGTCGAAACCAGCTAGATATTCTTTCATCTTGGAGTGATAATGGAAAAAAGTCTGAGATAATCCCGCAGGTGTCTGGTGATGAGGAAGTTCCTCCGCACGCGCTCCTTACCCATCTCTCCCAGCCTCCTCGCAACGTCGGGGTTATCGAGCAGATATTTTATTCGGGCGGCGGTCTCCTCGATCGAGTTTACCAGAAAGCCTGTCTCCCCATCGATGACCTGCAGCTTGATCCCGCCCACGGCGGTGGCCACCACCGGCTTGCCATTCCAGAGGGCTTCGGTGACTACCAGGGCGAACCCCTCCTTGAGAGACTTCTGGATGATGATATCGGCACCCTGCTGTAAGGCATTTATCTCCAGGTCGGAGAGCGTCTCCTGGGGAGGGGGAGGAAGAAGATGGATATCCGGATCATCAGCCGCTTCCTCCCGGACCTGGGTCAGGGTAAGGGAACCTTCAGGATCGTCATCGGCCGTCCCACCGGCGAGAATCAACCGGCAATCATTCTCCCTCTTAACGAGCCTATATGCCCTTATCACCCCTACGGGGTCCTTGAACCTATCGAACCGTGAGACCTGAAGTAGGATGGGCTTGTCCCTGGGGACTCCGTACCGCTCATAGACCTGTCCAATCTCCCCTGCCGATAGCTCCCTGTTCTTATCGCTCAAGGGGTCTATCGAGGGAGGGATGAGCGCCAGGAGGGGGGGGAGAGCTTTTCCGATCATAAATTCCGGGGTCGAGAATACCGCCACGTCATATCCCTTGATGAAGTTCTCCAGAAAATGCCAGACGCCGTCATCCGGACGGGAAGGATCGATATGACACCGCCAGATCCAGCGGTTCCTCCCCCGGGGGCGGTGGTCGATAAGCGCTGCTGGCTGGGGATCGTGGATCACTACGATATCGGCGTTGAGGTCAAGCTGCTGGGCGTTCAGCCGATTGATGCGCCTGTACTCTTCCCACATCTCCTCCGTAATCTCAACCTCGCCCCCCTGGAGGGCATTGTGGATGCTCTTGGTTGTACGGAAGAAGAGCGGTGTCCCCTCGATCACTTCCCAGCGAGTCTTGATCCCTAGATCGTTGAACAGAGGGAGCAACGAGTGTAGCATCTCGGCCACTCCACCGCCGGTCATGGTGGAGTTGATATGGAGAAGGGAGATTCCTTGGAGTCTCTTTGCTAAGCCCCTCAATTCCTCGATCGGCTCCGGGCCGACGATCTTCTCGTAATCAGCGATCTTCTCTGCCATCTAATCCTCCCTCGCGCGATTGATCTGGGAAATTATATCCCTCGGCCTTGGGCCTCTCAAGGACGACTGAAGGGACGCCCCCGACATCTTGAAGCAATCTGTAGACCGCCTGGGGATAGGCGGCTGACCAGAGCTGGAGGTCGCAGCCCTCCCCGAGGATCGCTCCGGGGCCTGCTAGCTGACCTCGTTCATCCGCATAGAGAAGCTCGGGGAAGCCAAGCCTCTCCAAGGCCTTTAGGACCCGGAGGCATACCTCCAGGAGCCTCTTTTGCCCGTGGATAATGGCCCCTTTAGCGATGAAGAACTGCTCGAAGGGCCAGACGGCACCCAGATGATAGCTCTTAGGAGAATAATCAGGCTGCCCTGGGGCATAAGTGCGAAAACCATAGGGCGTCTCCAACGATCTTGAGGCGGCGCAGATACTTTGCAGCTTCTCCGATGGAACATCTTCCTGCCTCAAATAGGCCAGCAGATGGAGTCCATCGGAAGAGACGCCCGAAATCCTTCCTCCTCCATCCTTAGCGATCAACGGATAGCCGAGGTCCTCATCCCAGAGCTCTTTGAATAGGGATTCGGCCATCCCCGTGGCCCTCTCTTCCAGCCTCACCGCGCTGAAGTCGAGTGCGAGTGTTTCGGCCAGCTCCGCTGCGGCTCTCAGGCCAGCGACGGTCTGAGCCTGAACCAGGGTGTAGACCAGGGGATAATCAGGGTCCAGGCGGCCGGGGAGGTGGGAGTCCTTCCAATAAGTGGCCCTGAGGGCATATCGTGAGGCTCCGCAGATGCTGGGATCCTCCCAGAAGAGGCCCTCGCGCACGTGGGAGAGGAGATAGTCGGTAGTGGACTCGAGTCTCTCCTTATGCCCTTGAAAGAAGCCTACATCCCCTGATATCGCAAGATACTCGGCTGCAGCGATCAGCAGGAGCTGGCTCGTCTCTGCTGCGTTGTAGCGAGTCTTCAAGCCCCGTATCTCCACGTCATCGAACTCGTGGAGCGCCCGGCCCGGCTCCTCCCCGGTGAGGGGATCGTATCCCTTCCCTAAGGCCATGAGCGTAAACTTGATCGGCTCCCGGAGGAATGCCGCATCCTGGAGCATCAGCGCAGCCGTGAGCTGGTCGCGGGCGAAGAGGCCAAATCTGATCTTACCCCGCATCATTCCAGCGTTGTATAGCTCGAGTGTATTATCGTCTAGCGTGATTGTCGTCCGCAACTTAGTCATCTGCTGCTGGCTCTCAGCGCATAGCCTCTCAAGTTCTTCCAATGGCATCTCTACCTGAAAGTCATTCCGATTGAGTCTCATTGAGTATTACCCCTTGACCGACCCTGCCAGGATGCCTCGAACGAAGTAGCGTTGCAACGAGAAGAAGACGACCAGCGGCAGAGCCATGGAGACGAAGGCGGCGGCAGTGAGCAGGTGCCAGTCCTGCCCTCGAGATCCAACGAGATTCGCGACCTGAAGCGTTACCGGCACCACATCCGGAGTTCCACCCAGATAGATCAGTGCCACGAGCAGATCATTCCAGACCCATAAGAACTGGAAGATGACCACCGAGGCTATAGCGGGGACGGAGAGCGGCAACACGATCCTGAAGAAGCTCTGCAGCGGCGAAGCGCCATCGATGGAGGCGGAATCAAAGAGCTCGCTGGGCAATCCCCCAATGAAATTCCGCAACAGATAGATGGCCAAGGGAAGCCCATAGCCGGTGTGGGCCAACCAGATGGCAGGGAAAGTCCCAACGATGCCCAACTGAGTGAAGGCGCGCAGTATGGGAATAAACGTCATCTGAAGAGGAACGACCAGTAGAGCTACGGTGAGGAGAAAGAGAAACTGCCTGCCGGGGAACTTCATCCAGGCAAAGGCGTAGGCGGCGAAGGCCGCGATCGTCACCGGAATGATCGTTCCAGGGATACTAATGATCAGACTGTTCAGGAAGGCGCGCCCCATGCCTACCTTGCCGATAACGGTCACATAATTTTCCACGGTGTATTGTGCGAAGCTAAAAGGGTGCTCAAAGACTGCCCACCATCCGGAGTGGGCCACCTCTGCGGGAGGCCTGAATGAGGTAATCAGCAGGCCGACAGTCGGGAGCATCCAGGCCACGGCGAGTATGATGATCACGATATGTAGCAGGCCGCGGGAAAGCTTGCTGGCCAACTTGTCCATCATCGTAGCATCTCCTGTTCTCTGAATTGCCGGATGTTGAACACCATTACGGGAATGATGAGTAGGAGCAGGATGACGGCGATTGTACTGGCACGGCCAAAGTCCATAAAGAGGAACATCTCTTTATACATGCGATTGGCGAGAACCTCCGTACCGAAAAGGCCGTCGGTCATGACGAAGACGATATCAAATATCTTGAGGACGAACACCACCATGGTGGTGGCGACCACCGCCAGTGCTGGCTTTAATGAGGGAAGAGTAACTTTCCCAAAGACTTGCCACTCGTTCGCCCCGTCGATCCGGGCGGCTTCCATCAGTTCCCTGGGGATGTTCTTATACGCCGCTGAAAGGACCACCATACAGAAACCGGTCCACATCCATATCCCGACTACGATCAGGAGGAAATTATTGAGCCAGGGCGCCTCGGTCAGCCATCCCACAGGCTGACCCCCAAAACCAGTTACAATCGCATTAAGGAGGCCGACCTGCGGCGAACCTTCCGGCCTGAAGGCATAGATGAACCTCCAGATCGTTGCGGCCCCAACCATAGAAATGGCCATCGGAATAAAAATGATCGACTTGATTATTTTTTCATAGCGCACTCGATCCAGCAGCACCGCGAAGGCTAGCCCAAAGGAGACGGTAAAGGTGGTAAAGACGACCACCCACAGAGCGTTGTTACGAAATGCGGTCAGCGTAGTCCTATCGGTGAAGACGTGGACGTAGTTGGCCCACCCCGCAAAACTCTCTCCCATCCCGTAGAAGAAAGATAGAAAGATCGTATAGATGGATGGGTAGACGAGAAAGAATACGAGTAAACCTACCGCCGGGCCGATAAACAGCCAGGGTTGCACTCGTCCTGTGCGCATATTGATCCTCCTTGAAGGTGAGGTCTGAGGCCACCTGTGGATGGTGGCCTCAGACGTTCTACCTGGAGTCTACCTGCCATAGGCGTCGATCGCGCTTGCCTCGATCGTCTGCAGCACGGTGTCCAAAGGTGTTCCACCGACGTAGTCCACCACACCGCTCCAGAAGGTTCCGGCGCCCACCGCCGCCGGCATCAGGTCGGAGGCGTCAAAGCGGAAGACCTCCGCTCCTGCCAGGAGACCAGCGGCTTTGGCAGTAAGGGGATCGGGATAGACCGCGGGATCAACGTTCCTGTTAACGGCCAGTTTGCCCAGCTCACCGACCCAGATGCCCTGAGCCTCGGCTGAAGCGAGGTAATTGAGCAACTCTCGTACCTCAGGGGTGTCCCTGAACGCACTTATAAGATCCCCAGCTCCAAGCAACGGGGTCCCGTGCTCTGGTGATATGGGCGGGAATACGAAGAAGCTGAAATCCTCGCCCGGCACCAGATCGGGATTGGCCTCGAGGATGAAGTGCTGGATGAAGGTGGCCTGGCGATGCATATAGGCACGCGGTGGGTCGGTGAAAAGAGCGTTGGGCGACTCGCTGAAGGGGATCGTCAGTGCCCCTACCGTTCCACCGTCAACGAAATCCTCCCGGAGCACAATCTGCCCGAAGTGCTCCCAGGCTTTCTTCACCGCCGGATGGGTCCAGGGGATCTCATGATTGACCCACTTGTCGTAAAGCTCCGGCCCGGCTGTTCGGAGCATGATATCCTCGATCCAGTCCGTCCCCACCCAGCCGGTCGCTCCGCCCGACTCCATCCCCAGCGCCCACGGTGTCTTACCATCAGCGACGATCTGCTCGCTGAGAGCGATGAGTTCGTCCCAGGTGGTCGGAATCTCGTACCCGGCAGCCGCAAATGCCTTGGGGCTATACCAGACCAGGCTCTTGAGGTCTGCGGAGAGGAAGAGACCGTAGATATGCCCGTCAACGGTAGCCAGGTCGAGAAAGGCCTTCGGGTGATCCACCAGGTCGACGATACCATTGAGAGAGACCAGGTCTCCCATCTCAGCGAATTCCCGCATCTGTCCCGGATTAGGTATTGCAGCCACATCCGGCGGGATGCCGGCTAGCACCCGGGTGAGGAGCACCACAGGCATTTCTCGCCCAACGGTTTCCACCACTACATCGATCCCGGTCCTCTGTTCAAAGGGGGCCAAAGTCGTCAACAACGCCTCCAACTCCTCCCCGGCCCAGAGCACGGCCATGCTCACGCTCCTCTGCGGCACTTCCACTTCCGTTGGGGCTGGGCAGGCCGCGAGCATCATCGCCAGTAATACCACCAGCGAAACGGTTAGAAACTTTCTAGACATTCTTACCTCCTCTATTTGAGTTTATTCTGGTCTGCCAAGTCTCTCTTCTTTAACCGATGTATCACCTCCTCTGCTAATTCCCTCTTCTTTAACCCATCTATCACCTCCTCTGCCACTTTGTCCACTTCAACAGCCCAGTCTCTCTACTAAATGCTCCGGCCTGCTGAAGAGATCTTGCAATACAGACAATGCCGCTCCCTTAGCGCAGGTGAACTGGCGATCTTGAGCTCTCGTCACCTCGACCTGCCAGCCCAGATTCTCCTCTAACTCGGTGCTGAGGATCTTCTCGCACTCCTTGATGAAGAGCGCCTCGTATCTTCCCAAAATCTCCGCGTTGATCACGACCTGAGCGGGGTCAAAGAGCGTGACCAGGTTTAGGATCGGGATCATCAAGCGATCTTTCATCCTTGAGGCAGTCTCCTTTAGATCATAAGAGGAATCCAGCTCCTCCTGCAATACCCTCTCTAGCTGTCCATCCTCTCCTAGTTCCACATAGGCATGTTGCAGCGAGACCGCATTCCCGTGGGCCCCATGGAAGACCCTCCCCCCGATCAGGACGCTACTGCCCATGCGGATGTCGCCCTTGATCCCCCGCCTCAGGGTGACGTAAACCAACACTTCATCGGTATAGTTCATGCAATGGCTCTCGGCGAGCGCCATGTAATTGGCATCGTTGTCCACGTATACCGGAACCCCCAGGGAGGCTTCCAGGATCGCTCTGACAGGAACGTCGGTCCATGAGGGGAGATTTCGGCCGAAGACGGTGATCCTATCGCCGTTGAGGAAGGCGGGGGCGCCCAGGCCGAGGGCGACTATCCGCTGGAGAGATAGGCCCTCCTCTTTGAGCATCTCTCTTACGCTCTCGCTGACGAACTCAAGCGTCTTGCCTGGGTCGGCAATGCACTGATCAGGTACGGTAAAACCCTTTGACGCCAGCGGTATCCCGTCCAGGCCGCATAAGATGAGGTTAAGCTCGGGCAATTCGAGGTCTCCTCCTATGGCGTACCGAGCCTGTCTGTTAAACGTATAGAGGAGGGGGCATCGTCCGCCCTGCGAAGGACCGTGTCCATCGTGTTCTACGAGCTCACGTCGGACAAGCTTGCCGATCGCTCTATCCACGGTTGGGCGGCTGAGGTTCAAACGGCTGCAGATAGCGCTCTTTGTTATCGGAGAGTCCTCTTTCAGGGCGAGAAGTACCCTCACTAAGTTCGTCTCCCGCAGCAACTGTTGGTTCTCAACTGTTAGCAACACCTAACCGAATCCCCTTTCTTTAGCGCTTGATGGACTTACGGAAGGTGGTTTTGTAAAAGCTTGTTAATAAGTATACCAGGGATCCGTTGTCTTGTCAAGAGCTAGAGCAGACATTAGATCGGAGATAGATTAATGCCCCTGGCGGGCAGGGAGACTTGAGATAGTTTCCTATCCCACGGGGCTGGGCTATAGCTATATCGTTTGAGGAGGGCAAGCAGTACCCCCGGCTAGAACCACCACACTGGCTTCCGAGTGACCTGCGCAAAGAAGGGGGCAGATTGGCGCGTGTCTCCTGGCTATGCTCGTTTAACGATCGTACCTTCCCCCACCAGGCACCCTCGCAGATCCACCCCTTTTAGGTGACAGTCTCGGTCGATCACACACCCTATAATCGAAGACTCTTCGATTGACACACCGCTCAGGATAACCGAGCTTCTCACCGTTGACCCCTCAACCACCACGTGCTCATCTAACCAGTTGTCCCGCCCCGAATATTCCTGGTTTGCCTCGATGTAGGTAGCGCGGTCACCGATGTCGTACCATCGTGTATCGAATATGAATGGATCGATCCTTAGTCTCTTTTCCTTAAGAAGCCAGGCGTTAAAGTACCCGGGGGCATCTTTACCGGTCTCTGCCCTCCGGAGGAACTCGTTGATTAGTGGCAAGATTCCCTTAGGATAGATGTAACAGGCCGTGCTTGCCAGGGTTGATCTCGGGGCCCGGGGCTTCTCCTGGAAGTCAGTTATTTGAGCCCCTTCGACGATCGCCACTCCATATCGGTTACGCACCCGTTCTATATCCTTGACATCATATAGGGCTATTAGCAGATTACCACGATAGGCATCGATGAATTGGCTCAATGAGAATTTGAATAGGTTATCACCGCCGAGCACCAGAATGTCGTCGTCAATCTCCAATCTCTCTATGAGGAAGTTGAGCGCTCCTACGGTCCCCAATTTCTCCTGCTCTGTGGTGGTTTCTTCGATCACCAACTCGAGATCTCGTCCTGTCTGGGCGCGCCAAGCCTCAAACTGAGAAGCGAACCGCCGGTTGGTGGAGATGACCGGCCGATCGGGAAGGAGACAGTCATCCAGAATATAATCGATGATCGGCTTTCCCGCCACCGGAAGAAGCGGTTTCGGACGGTTGATAGTGATCGGGTGCAGGCGAGTAGCATATCCGCCGGCGAGGATAATCGTCTTCATTACTGTCCTCCCTCCGCCATTTCTCCGGCCTTCAGTTCTTTTTTCAATTCTTCGATCAAAGAAACGGGGGTCGGATCGACCCCGTTTAAGAGGGCGAGGTAGAAGCTTACGTAGTCACCGAGGTAAATCTGAGAGAAGACCTGGGCGATCTCGCTCGCACCAGTTGCCACAACCTCGGTGAAGCGGAGTTTCTTGCCGAACAGACCCTTCATGATCCTGATGCGGTCAAGGTTTCCAGGGAGGTCATAATCGTTCCGCAGGAGGACAATGAACTGGTTTGCCAGTAGCTCCGCCTTGACTTGAGCGAGTATCTCGTTATGGTTCAACTCCGGGATGGCGTTCCAGAATGCCGCTTGCTTGGCGTTCTCATTTATCTGGGTCTTCCATCGCATCGCAACGAGATCGGTGTTGTCCGTGGTCCCGTAGACTAGAGGAACGTTGCCGAACAGGGTGCAAGCCAGCTTCTTCGCCGGATTCTCTATGGTTGGAACGTCGCAGGTGCATTGAGTCTCTATCGCCCGAAGCCCTTGCAGCACGCCTTCCCAGGGAATTGTTCCCTTCAGGGCTCCGATTATGGACATCACCTCAAGCAATGGGATGGCGAGGTACCCCATTGCCGCCCGGGGCTGGTAACCTGAGGGAATCTTCAAAAACGGGATTTGATGAGTTCTGGCGATTTCCTCTATTCTTCCCCCGCTTGAGATGCAGAGTGCCGGGATAGCCCTCTCGATCCCCTGATCGAGAGCCGATAGGGTCTCCACCGTATTCCCGGAGTAGCTGATCGTCACCAACAAAGTGTGCTTGTCGGCAAATCCAGGCAGGGAGTAACTTCGGTTGACAAAGACGGGAATCCGCGAAAAACGCCGCGCCATATCTCCAGCCATTGCCGAGCCACCCATCCCGCAGACGATGATCTTGTCGAGCTTCTCTGTCGCCGGGCGCTCAAATCGTTTCCCGATCTCGATTGCGTCCCGGCACTGGTCAGGAAAGCGGTCGAGGACGGCGATCATCCGTTCCCGGTCGTATCTTGCAAGGAGTTCTCCACTGTCCAGGCTGCTCATGCCACCCTGATAATAACACGAACTGGAGCTCTTTTCAAAGACAGTGCCATTGATCAATGTCGCTTCCTCGTAAAAATAGGCGAGGGCGATAAGGCGCTCAGATTGAATCGGCGGCTTGACAAAGGGGAAACATCGTTATAGACTCTCCTCAGATGAGCTGAGAAATCAACTGCCCCGGAGGATGAATTTGAGATGAAGAAAATAGTTATTTCCACTGGCGGGGGCGATGCTCCCGGGTTAAATGCGTTGACACTCCCCAGCACTAAAGTGCGGGGATTCTCGGGGTTGCCCCCGAGCAACACAGGTGCCAGTTGAACCGTACACCTGAGGCCGGTGCCATCGCGGCTACTACAGGGATTCCTCCCTGATACCTGGAGAGAATATTTACAGCGCCAAGGACATCACGATGAGATTGAAAACCACATTTGCAACTGAATTTCCGACTATTGGGATTTACCCAGGAACCACAAGCTGGGCAAGTATGGCTCGTTCCCCTTTCATCCTTAGGAATGAACCTGATCCCATACTCAGCGAGCTTGTATTCTACCTGGAACCTGATCCTGCTGAAGGCCCACTGATGGATCTTTTGATTGGTCTTCTTCCCATAGTTGGTACCCCGGCGGATGTGGGTGGTATCTCCATAAACCACCGTCGAGACACTATTTGTCCTGCAGGTCTCGACAAAATGACGGGTTATCTTGTGCTCGGTATCCTTTATGCGGTTATTGATTTTCTTGAGTCTTCTTCTCTTGAACTGG
Source organism: Dehalococcoidia bacterium (assembly GCA_023271515.1). Lineage (GTDB taxonomy): Bacteria > Chloroflexota > Dehalococcoidia > SZUA-161 > SpSt-899 > BS503. The sequence goes on from JALPXQ010000021.1 coordinate 13,840, forward strand.
AGAAGTTTTCCTTTTCGGTGACTGCCCTTCTTTTTTCTGCTGAGTTTGGAATGGAAGGAGGATTTCACCTTTTCCCGGTACTGTTTCTGGGCACGGAGAGACCGGCCGTTATAGATGGTGCCCTTTTCTCCATCGAAGACAGCAATGGGATGTATCTCTCCAGGATCAACAGCAACAGCCTTACCATCTGGCGAAATGGTTTGCGTCTCATGTGTGACTACCAATCTAAGATAGTAGCCGTTATCCCAGACAATTTCAGCCATTCTGGGATGGGGAAGAACCTTACCCTTAGGAATAGAAACAACAACTGGAGGATTTCCTTTACCACAGGAAAGCTCAATATTTCCATTTCTAAGGTGGATTGCTGAGCCCTTGAAGGGAATGCAAAAGTATTTGGACCTTCTCAAGGGCGGTTTGGCTTCGGGATTAGTTTTCTTATTCTCCCAGTAGCTCTTGAGGGAGGCAAAGTATTTCTGTATAACAGCTTGGGTAGTTTGAGAATGAAGTTTATCGGATTTGATGATTTTCTGCACCTGAGACTCTTTGAGCCAGATACCCTTCTTGCGGTGGATCTTGTGAATATAGGAGATAGTTTTGGAATAGACCCGACCACATTCCCTGGCAAGCGTATCAAGCTGCTCAGTCCTATCGAGCTTAATGGTGATGGTGCGATAACTAACTGCGGCTTTGGGCATCGATATACCTCTGTATGGTTTCTGAACTCACATTACCAGCGGTGGAAACAAAATAACTATTGGTCCAGAGTGAAGGTATCTTAAGCAAATGTGGAAACTCTTTTCTCAAATAATGGGCACTCCTACCCTTGAAAGCCTTGACCAGTTTATGCAAGGTCAACTGGGGATAACAGGAAACAAAGATATGCAAGTGGTCGGGCATGATCTCAAGTGCAAGGATCTCTACCCCTTTCTCGCTAGCTACCTCTCTGAGTATAGTTTCAAGCCTTTGCTTGACATTATTCACCAAAATAGGGCGTCTCCGTTTAGGACACCAGATAAGATGATAATTAATAAGATAAACCTGGTTTCTGGAATGTCGATATTCCATGGTGTTATTAGCATATCACAAAACAACACAAATGTCAAGCGGCGATTCATCCCCTCGACTAAAGTCGGGGGCTTTCTCGTCGCGATCTTGTAATCTATGCTGTGGTAAAAACCTCGTATCTTCACGGTTGGGAGGTATACGGCAGCCGGTTCGGTTACCGGGGGCTCCTCGATCGGGATGAGCTTGTCCGTCTCTTGCCGGAAACGGTGCAGGATATAGTGTCCCTGGGTGGAACTATCATCGGAACCACCAATAAAGGCAATCCCTTTGAGCTGCCGATAGAAAACTATTTGATACCGCCGTGTCAACCGCCACCGATGCGCTGGATAAACTGCATTCCACGGCTAAATCCCACGAGCGGGTGATGGTGGTCGAAGTGATGGGCCGAAGGAGTTGTTCGATCATATGGTAGCCCTTTCCGGGTCAAACATCATTTCGGTGCCGCTAGCCGAGGTGCTGAAATCGAAGAAAATGGTGCCCCTCGACAGCGACAGAGTGATGACCGCCCGAGAGATTGGCATATCCTTTGGCGATTGAGGAGGTGCTTTTGTGGGATCAGAGCAACCGGTTATTGAAGTAAATGACCTCTCGTTCAGTTACGGTGAGATGGAGGTCATTAAGGGGATCAGTTTCGCCGTTGAGCGAGGTGAAATGCTCGGATTTCTGGGTCCCAACGGAGCGGGCAAGACCACGACGGCAAAGCTGATTACCGGGCAGTTGATTGCAGCTTCAGGCAGTATCCGGGTATTTGGTGTTGACATGAAAAAAGACTGCCGCCAGGCTCTGGGCCGTATTGGCGTATCCTTTGAATCGCCGAACCTCTATCCAAAATTCTCCGGGTTCGAAAATCTGGCCATCTTTGCCCGCCTCAATGGGTTAGGCACAACGCATATCCCCGAACTATTAAAGCACGTTGACCTGGACGGGTGGGGCAAGGATCGCGTCTCATCCTATTCCAAGGGGATGCAGCAGCGATTGGTATTCGCGCGAGCACTGGTCAATCATCCAGAGTTACTTATCCTTGACGAGCCAACAGTAGGGCTGGATCCCGTGGGCCGATCATTGATCCATCAACTACTGCGCCAGGAACAAAACCGGGGAACGACTATCTTTATCACCTCTCACGACATGTGGGAAATTGACGAACTCTGCGACCGGGTGATCTTTCTGAATGACGGACAAATCGTGGCTAACGATACGCCGGAGGCACTAAAACAACAGCATGGTAAACCGTTTGTGGAAGTGGGATTGAAGGACGGAGATGATGTCAGGAAGGTCTCGCTGCCGCTCCATGAGCCTCAAACCGCCGACCAGATCGCCCAGTGGATCAGGCAACAAGAGTTGGTAACGATCCATTCTCAGGAAGCAACGCTGGGGCACGTTTTCATTAAACTTGCCGGAAGGAGTCTTGACGATGAGCAGATTTCTGGTGATCTTCGGTAAAGACCTCAAGGTATCCAGTCGCGAGGGCATATTTGTCCTCATACTGTTGTGGTCACCCATTGCTGCAGCGGTGGCACGCCTGATAATTCATTGGATAGGCGCAGACTTTGCCACATTGGGACCTTTCATGCTTCCTATGTGGGTGACCTTCAACCTGATATTCATCGGGGTGATGCTGCTGGCCGGCCTGTTTATCCACGAGAAGGAGAACAATACCTGGCCTGCGTTGCGTCTAACCCCGATTTCGCTGTGGGAACTCATCTCCGCTAAAATGCTGGTGGGTTTGATCCTCAGCGTGGTCTCAGTCGCTTTGCTCATATTGCTCAATGTCGGGTTGGACAACATATTCCCGTTGTTGGTTATCACACTATTTGGGAGCCTATTTACGTTACCGTTTGGGCTGCTAATCTCTCACTTCGGCAAGACGATGATGCAATTTATGATCACCACGAGGCTGTTTATGGTTCCTTTGATGCTGCCGGCTATACTCTATCTTATCCCCGGAGTGGAAGCTGGTTGGGTTAAGTTCATACCCACCTACTTTATCATGCGGGCGACGGAGAGAGTGGCAGTGGAGGGAGCCTCCCTCCTTGATGTCGCCGGTTATCTGGGGATACTTACTGCCGTGAGCATAGCGCTCTTCTTCGTCAATCTGAAGGTCATCGCCAGACGTGAGCGCCGTTCTTTCTGAGCGTAATCCCGGGGACATAATACCTGCTTCCTAACCTGGACGAGCCAGAAGCATAACAAAAGATGTCATTCCTGCGAAAGCAGGAATCCACACAGGAGATGTCATTCCTACGAAGCCTGCCTCTGCGCAGGCAGGGGGCAGGAATCCACGGAAAAGAACTAAATTCTAGGGCAAACACAGAATGACTGATGCCTGAG
>JALPXQ010000022.1 GCA_023271515.1 Dehalococcoidia bacterium
TGCTTTCAGATCGGCAATGGGCCTGCATAGGCTGTGGCGCTCTACATAACAGAGACTGGCATGCGGCAAAGAATATCTTGCAGGAGGGTTTACGCACCTTCAGGAATCCCTCGAATGTCAGGTTTGAACAGGCGTGCAAGGCCGCAGAATTATTCGGCTTCAGGTTTAGAGGCGGGAAAGGCAGCCATAGAATATTTGTTAGAAGGGGAATAAGAGAGATGCTAAACTTTCAGAGTGTTAGAGGAAAGGCGAAATCGTATCAAGTGAGGCAGTTTATAAGGATCATTGAGAAATATAACTTGTTGGAGGAGTAGAAATGGCTGGTAGATATGTAATTGAAATATTCTACAGCGAGGAAGATGAGGGTTATATTGCCATAGTCCCAGAACTTCCCGGTTGCTCCGCTTTTGGGGAAACTGAGGAAGACGCGCTGAAAGAGATTAAAGTAGCTATTGATTTATGGCTGGAGACTGCTGAAAAAGAGGGCAGACAAATTCCAAAGCCCTTAGAAAAGGAGCTTCTAAAAACTTTTGCTGAGAGCAGGAGTTGAACGTTGAACGTTGAACGTTGGTAATTCCTGCCTTCATCTATAAACAGGGTCAAGCATAGGGACTTCTCCAAAGCAAGGAGGGACTTGTGGCATGATCCAAAAGTGCCGCTGGAAGAAGGTATATTTCAAAAGAGGATTTCAATAAGATCTACGAGCAGGGGACTGAAACAGCTCGCCTCATTACCGGCTTCATAAAGTACTTGAAAGGAACCAGGTAATGACTGCCAACTGCTGACTATCGACTATCGACTGCCAGACTATCGACTATCAGACTATCGACTGAATGAAGGGGGTGATAAGCCATGCCTAGGGTAGACCTTGAATTGGAAATAGGACAAATAGCTGGAATACTGGAAGGGCTTAGCCCGGGTGAGTTAGAAACCCTTGAGATTCTTTGGACATGCTAATTTCAATCTGTTATACTCCACCAGTTTAGCAACTTCCCAACAGGATATGACGCTCACGCCTAAACCGTCTGCCCTATGATGTTCTATAACCTGCCTGTGCTGTTCAGTGAGTTTGCCACTTTCATCTGCAAACCAAATCCAAATGTGCGTGTCCAGCAATATCACAGCAGTACCTCCCAATCATCTCGGGCTACGGGTTCCGTAGGGTCAATATACTCAATTACTTTGCCACGCAAAGGTGAAGGGGTTGGTTTGTACACCTTTTCTTTCCGGGCCAAAACGATAACCTCGACCAATTCTCCCTCTTGGAATGGGAGAGCATTAAGGCGCAATACACCGTTTGCCGCAACCTTTTTTTTAACTCGATAAGCTTCCATTAATAACCCCCCATTTTACCCATTTTTTGAACCACCCAACAATTACCAGGCGGAAACTCTCCGCGTAAGCGTTCAGCCATTCTATGTCACCCTGACCCTGAACGCAGTGAAGGGGAAGGGTCTCAGAGATTCTTCGCTGAGCTTGTCCTGAGCGGAATGAGATTCTTCGCGGAGTTTACCCTGAGCGAGATTCTTCGGTCGCTTTGCTTCCTCAGAATGACAGAAGCGAATGGCTCAGAATGACAGCAAGGTGAACGGTTACCTCTCCGCTGTTATGTACTATACATCAAGTCCCAGTCCCCGTCAAGTTCTCAGAAAGCCCTGCTCCTTTTCAAGAACTTTTTCCTTGAGCCATAAATTTACCAGCGTTTCAGGCAAAATGCCTTTCAAATGAGCCAATTTGTCAATACTATCCGACAATTCTTCTTCAATAGCAAAATAGTTTTTTTCTGACTTTAATTCCACTTCAAATTCTACATCCGTTTGTAAATCCTCATAATCAGCTAAACTGTGAGTATCCCAAAATTCCGCAACTTCTTCAATGTTCTTAAATTCCTCTGGTATAGGGTCTCTTTGTAATTTACTTTTTGCCATAATTCTTCCTTTCCTTTGAATCCATATCCCTTGCAGTAATGATTAATGCCTCTTTTGTCCTTTTATATATGAATAGCACAGTCTGTCTTTTATTCTGCCTAACTTAATATTATAGAGAATCCCTCTCGTTTGTCAAACACATGTTAACCTGTCTGCCTGGCGTTATGGACCGAAGGCCCTTGGGGGTTGATGGTTGGTTGCATTATCTTCATGGCTTTCTAACCTTGAACCTTGAACCTTGAACCCCTGGGCGATGGTTGATGGTTGATGACTTGCGCTACTTAAAACTTAAAACTTACAACTTAAAACTCCGCTATTGCCCTATCAGAAACAAATGTGATATACTGTATCAAAGGCTAGGCGAAACAGCCCGCCGAGTAGTAATTGGTGACTGGTGACTGGTAACTGGTGACTGGTAACTGGTAACTGGTGACTGGTAACTCGTAACTGGTGGCTGCCGACTATCAGACTATCGACTACGGACTAAACGACTATGACTGAAGCTCAACAAACTCGACCGAAGGTTTTGGCTGCTATCCCCTGCTTCAACACCGAACCTTTTATCGCAGATGTGGTATCCAATGCCAAAAAATATGTTGACCGAGTTATTGTGATAGACGATGGCTCCCATGATGGCACTGCCGAGGCGGCAATGACCGCCGGGGCTCTGGTTATCTCTCACGAGGGAAACCTGGGTAAAGGTGCCGCCATGAAAATCGCTGCTGAAGCTGCGAGTGATGCGGATGTAATCGTTTTCCTGGATGGCGATGGCCAACATGACCCTGAAGATATCCCCAAGGTGGTTGCCCCTATCCTTCGGGGAAAAGCCGACATCGTTATTGGCTCAAGACATCTTCAGGAGTCCGGCGTTTCTTCTCCTTCATTCACCCGAAGACTCACCAACATCCTCGCCTCCCTCACTATCTCAGTAATCATTTCCTTCGTATTGCCTTTGGCAATGTCACTTAATCACCTAATTCATCCGAAAAAGTCTCTAGGCAATAGTCCTCACTCACTAGCCACCAATCCCACATTCAGGATTCTCGACTCTGGACACGGGACAAAAAAATGGATAACCGACTGCACCAGCGGCTTCAGGGCAATAAAGAAAGACAAATGGCAAAAGCTTAACCTTATCTCCAACGGCTTTGAGATAGAGACTGAGATGATATATGAGGCAGCCAAGAATAAACTTACTATTGCTGATGCTCCTATAACTTGTAACTGGAACAGCCACATTTCGCGTCTTTCCATTCTCCGGGACGGCTCAAAGACGCTAAAACTGCTGGCACAAAAATTGATAGGTGATTTTGGCGGAAGATAAGGGAAAAGTCATGGACAAACTAACGGTTGATATTCGACCGAATCCGAGTGTGAAATGAGAGTCGGGCTTTTGACTACCGAGTTCCTGCCGGTCTGGGGAGGGGTCGCTTCATACAGCATAAATCTGTGCCAGGCTCTGGCAGACAAGGTCGAACTGCATGTTTTCACCACTTCACGGAAACTGGAGGGGATTACAGCAGGTGAGGAAGGGATTGGCATTCCTGATAAAGTGAAGGTTCACGCGATTTCTCCGGCTACCGACATCTTCTTCTCAAGCCTTCGCTATCAGTTGTCACTCGTGCGCAAATTGCCCTGCCTGGTTAGGGAAAATAAACTGGACCTTGTGCACTCAGCAGGACCCTTAGCTGATCAGATGCTCAGGATAGTGGGCAGTAATGTTCCCCATGTTCTCACCTATCATTCAACCCTGTCAGGGCAAAGGCAGGGGATATCCAGCTCTAAGGTTAGATTTAGAGATCTGGATAGCTCAGAGAAGATGACACTGTTATCATACCCCGTCATCAGGCTATATGAATCCCTCAGCCTGGCGAGGACAAGAAATATAATCGCGGTGTCGAAAGCGGTCAGGGATGAGTTGGTGAAGCATTATCGCTATAAGGGGAGAATTACTGTTATACCCAACGGCATAGATGTAAATAGATTCAAGCCGGACGAAAAGAGGGGCAACCGAAAAAGGGTGATCTTTAGCGGTAGACTCATTGCCTTGAAGGGGCCTCAGTTGATTATCAGGGCTATCCCACACGTTCTTAAGGAGCATGAAGACGCTGTCTTTGTCTTTGCTGGAGCCGGCAGCAGAGAGCCTTATAAGAGGATGCTCCAGGAAACGGGGATACCGGAGGAGAACTTTGAATTCTGCTATATTGATTACCGGAATATGCCCCAGTTTTATAGTTCAGGCGACATGCTTGCTCTCCCTTCGCTGCTTGAAAGTTTCCCTCTGAGCGTTCTTGAGGCGATGGCTTGCGGCTTGCCGGTCGTAGCCAGCGATGTAGGCGATGTCGCACAGTTGGTAAAAGACGGTGAGACCGGGTTCCTAACAGCTAAAGGGGATTATTTGACGGTCGCCACGAGGATAAACCAACTGCTTGGTGATGAAGCACTGCGGGAAAGGATGGGCAAGAATGCCGGGGGTCTGGTGAGGGAGCATTATTCCCTGGAGACGATGGGCAAGAGAACTCTTGAGGTTTACCGAGAGGTGCTGGGAGGAAGGGCATGAAGGTCTTGCTTCTTAATCCACCGAGATTCAAAGGGATGCCTGTAGGGAGAGAGGATCGCTGTGAAAATACAATTCCTAATGTATTGCCGCCTATGGGCTTAGTCTATTTGGCAGGCATATTAGAGCAAGAGCACGTAGTGAAACTTATTGATGCAAACGGCTACAATCAGGATCTCAATTACTTGAAATCGGAAATCGAGGAAGAAAGTCCGGACGTGGTCATCTTTAGAGCTACCCCTGAAACCTTCTACTTAGACATTGAGGTTGCAAGAATCGCCAAGGAGGTCAAAAACTCCGTCAAAACTGTGATGATATGCTGGAGTCTCACCAAGCTTGCAGCACAGGTCCTGGAAAAAGCAATGGATGTGGACTACTACGTTATTGATTACTACTATGAAAGAGTCATTCCCCAAATACTAAAAGGGAAATCATCCACCAGGATTAAGGGAATTGCTTACAGGTCTGCTGCCGGCATCCAACTAAACGCACCTGAAGAAGAAAGTTTTGATTTCAATTCCATTTCTATGCCGGCGTGGCGTCTTATCCCTGATTTTCGCATTTATTGGGTACAAATTCCCTCGTTCCGTCCCTATGCAATGGTAGAATCAGCAAAGGGTTGTGGTATGGGGTGTAGTTTTTGCACCATCGCCAGGATGAAGCCTGTCTTTCGGGAGGTAAGCAAAGTGGCCGACGAAATAGAATACCTCTGCCGAGAGAGAGGAGTGAAGTATATCGGCTTTTTCGACGCCACCTTCAACATTCAGAGAAAAAGGGTGTTGGAAATATGCGAGGAGCTTATCCAAAGAAAGCTGACAAAGCTACGGTGGTTTGCGAACATCCGGGGAGACAGGATGGATGAGGAACAAGCCAGGGTAATGAGACAGGCAGGGTGTAGAGGGGTGTCTGTAGGGATTGAATCCGGCTCACAGCAGGTGCTCGATTTGGCACACAAGAGGCTCAAGGTGTCTGATGCGGCAAAGACAATAGAAATTCTTAAGAAAACAGGTATAGCACAATACTTATCCTTCATCCTTGGATTACCTGGAGAAACCCTGGAAACGGTGAACGAGACCAGGCAGTTTATCCGCAGAACAAAACCTACAGGCTTTCAGGTCAACGGCCTGGTTCCCTATCCCGGTTGTCAACTGTATGATGATGCCGTGCAGCATGGTAAAATCCAACGGCTGACCTTCGACAACCTGCTGCTCTATAACACACCGGTAAGCCTGTGCGACTTGACGACAGAGGAGATCAACCGAAGCAGAAGACAGATATACAAGGAGATTTATACTGATCCTGGATGGTGGTTTTCGAATACAAAAGCTCTAGTGAAAAGTCCTGAAAACATCGGCGTCGGCATTGATTACGGGCTGAAAGTCATCAGAAGGCTGGTAAAGGGTATGGGTTCTGAGGTCTAAGGGTTCTGCTCAAGGAGAGGCGGATTGTGAAAGACAAGCCATTGGTCTCCATAATCATCCCGACCTACAATTCGCAGAGGACTTTAGAGAGATGTTTGAACAGCATCGGGAAGCAAACCTACAAAAATATCGAGGTAATAGTAGTTGACAACGGCTCTGTGGATAAAACCGCAGAGATTGCTCAACTCTGCGGGGCAGAAGTTCATATTTTGACTGACGTAGAAAGATCCAAGCAAATAAACTATGGCGTGAAGATGGCTCATGGCAAATATGTTTATCGGGTAGACTCTGACGTTATACTAGACTATGATATCGTTGAACAAGCTACCGCAAAATGTGAGGATGAAGGTTATGATGCTGTATCTATCTTTTGGTCTCCCGACCCAACGATTAGCTTTTGGGCGAAGGTTAGAAAATTGGAAAAGGATTGCTACAAGGATGACCTGCTGTATGCCGGAGCCAGGTTTTTCAGAAAAGATGTGTTTGAAGCTATTGGCGGCTTCAGGGAAAATTTAATCGCCGCCGAGGATTATGACTTATATCATCGCCTTAAACAGGCCGGTTGCAGGATTGCAAAGATTCAATCACAAGAATTACACCTTGGTGAACCGAAGACACTCAGGGATGTTGCCAGGAAGCAATATTACTATGGGTCAACAATCAATGGGTTTTTGAAGGTGAACTCTATCAGAGGCCTCATTCAGGTAAGTCCAATAAGGGCACCCCTAATAAGAAATTGGCGGAAATTTGCCAGGCACCCACTCCTGACAATCGGTTTCGTTGTCTACTATATTGTTCAGTATACTTCTGCATTAGCAGGATTTATCGTAAGTTACACTAGAAAACAGGGTAGCAGCTAACAATGAAAATCTTGGCAGTAAATCAGACCGATATAACACGGATTGGTGGAGTAAATTTCTCTACGCTCATATATAACGTGGTGCTTGAACCACCTTTCTTGTGATTCTCAGGCTGGAATTAGCTATAGCATCTCAGGATAAAATTTTGGGGCTATCCCCTTCGTTCAGGTAGTGGAAGGAATGCACAGCTTTCATGCGTAAATTCGTTCCTCCTTTACCAGAATTTGCCTCAAATACCATCAATTTGGGGCCATATTGCCGTAGAATTTGGGTAACCTGAGTGAAGGGGATACCCCCTATAAAATTTTAATCACTTGCTCCAGCTGCTCTATTCGGCTCATATGATTGTGATTTCTCAGGAATTCGTAGTGGGCGGTGGAGAGGTAGAGGTGTTGCTTTGAGACACCTCTGTAGGTTTTCATCCAGGGCTTGTAGATTTAAATAATTATGAAAAAATCACAACAAAAAATTGGTGTACTCGCATTATTCGCAAGCAAGGCAGGCTTAGTCCCTTTATCAAATCTGATAGAAATTTTAAGCACACTTTCAGATTCTATCTATGTTATTGCAGGTAATGAAGCAATGAATTTACCCCATAAAAAAAATCAAAAAATTGAGATTTTTGGAGTGCGATGTGGTTTTAAAGGTAATATATTTAATAAAATAATAAATTATATCAGCATTCAATTAATATTTTCGTCTAAAATAATAAAATTGACAAAAGATGTAAATATTTGGGTATTCTTCACAGGCACACATGCTTTATTATTGCCTATGATAGCTGCAAAACTAATGAGAAAAAAAATTGTATTTGCATTAGTAAGTTCCATTAAAGATATATCAAAGGCACAAAAAAACACTTTTTTTAATATACTTGTGTATAATGTGTTAATTTATTCAGAGGATATTAATTATAAATTATCAAACCATATCATCCTCTACTCGCCCAACCTCATCAAAGAATGGAACTTAGAAAAATACAGAAACAAAATCTCTATAGCCCATGAGCATTCTCTCGACTTTGATAAATTCAAAGTAACAAAGACATTTGATGAAAGAATTGATTTAATAGGTTATATAGGGCGTTTAAGTGAAGAAAAAGGAGTTCTAAATTTCGTTAAAGCAATTCCAGAAATATCAAAAAGGAAAAGTCATTTAGAATTCTTAATAGGAGGGGATGGACAGTTGCGAGATGGAATTAAAGAATATTTTGGGAATGAAAATTTGAATGATAAAGTAAAACTTGCAGGATGGATATCTCATGATGAACTGCCAAATTACATGAATGAATTAAAGTTGCTTGTTTTACCTTCTCATACTGAGGGGCTCCCAAATATCATGTTGGAAGCAATGGCATGCGGCACACCAGTTTTAGCTACACCTGTTGGAGCAATACCAGATGTGATAAAGGATGGAGAAACAGGTTTCATTATGGAAAACAATTCGCCGGAATGTATAGCAGAAAATGTCATCAGGGCTTTGAATCATCTAAACCTTGGGCAAACCGCTCAGAATGCCCGTGCCCTTGTGGAGAGGGAGTACACTTATGAAAAAGCGGTGGAGGGGTATAGAAATATACTTGAAGAGTTATTATGACCACAAGTGGCAAGACACAGCAAGCTTTGAGCTTTAAAATTCAGCGAGACTTAATCTTAATAAACATTTTCTCGGCTTTACTTATTGGTGCAATATCATTCTTCCCTGATTCGTCAGTACGCATCATACTTGGCGTACCATTTATTTTTTTCTTTTCAGGTTATGTGCTAATTTCTGCCTTATTTCCTCAAAAAAAGGATTTAGACATTATTGAGAGATTAGCTTTAAGTTTTGGACTTAGTATAGCTATTGTATCTTTGATAGGGCTTGTGTTAAATCATACGCCTTTTGGGATAAGGATTTACCCCTTTATATTTTCTCTGTTCTTATTTATTTTTCTGATGTCGCTATTAGCGATGCTCGGACGGAGGAGTGTCTCTCGCCAGGATGTGTTTGCTCCGATGGCACAGATAAGCGTTTCTACAGGGTTTGAAGGAATAGTTCAGAAAGGAGAAAATAGATAGTGATATGATGAATGTGAAAGGGTTATTTGCGAGCACAGCCAATTATCTTGGCTTCTTAGATGTTTATGCTTATTTGAGAAGAAAAATTACCAAGTCTCAGGTAGCTATTTTGATGTATCATCGAGTTTCTCCAAAACAAGATGATTGGTCTTTTGAAAGATTAAGTCCGAAAAACTTTGAAATGCAGATGAAGTATTTTTGCCGAAATTATGAAATTATTTCTCTTAATGATTTGGTGCAATATATAAAACAAGAAAAACCGTTTCCCAAAAAAGCAGTAGTAATTACTTTTGATGATGGTTATAAAGATAATTATCTTTACGCGTATCCCATTCTAAAAAAATATCGCATCCCTGCAACTATTTTCCTTACATCTGGCCATATTGGTAGGGGTGATTTATTTTGGTGGGACAAGGTAAGTTATATTGTCCAGCATACTAAAATTAATCAATTAGATTTAGATGAATTTGGTAATTATCCCTTACAATCTAAATCTGAAAAATTTGAAGCCACTTCGACAATCACAGAAAATTTGAAAAAGTTGCCTGATAAAAAAAAGAACCTTTTAATTGAAGAATTGCTTATCACTTCAGGTGTAGAAATTCCTATTGATTTGGGCAAAGAGTTTATTTTGTCTTGGAACGAAGTCATAGAAATGAGCAACAATGGTATCGATTTTGGTGCTCACACAGTCACCCATCCAATTTTAACAAATTTATCATTGCCACAAATTGAATGGGAACTTATTCAGTCAAAAAAAGAGATTGAGCGGATGACTGGGAAACAAATAACAACATTTGCCTATCCAAATGGTAACTTTAATACAGAGATATCTAAATTACTTAAGAAAAATGGTTTTACTTGTGCAGTTACAACCATACCTAAGTTAGTTCGTCCAAAAGACCACATTTATGAACTAGGTAGAATTGAATCGGGGAAAGAATTTTGTAAGACTAAAGTTGTGCTCAGTGGTGCATGGGATGATATAACTAATATATTAAAGTAAATGTTAAATAAATTCTAAATGATTTTTATATGCCGAGAAATAATATATAAAATGGGATTTAAAAAACCATCTTAAAACATTGGAATTTGTCAAATTTATATTGGAGGCGTTGGCTTGCAGAGCACCAATGCTGACAACACGAATTAAAGCAATACCTGATGTAATAAAAGATAAGGAAACAGGATTCATCATGAAAAACAATTATCGAAACAGATCAAAGCCTAAAGCCTTGTTTATTGTGAGCAGCACCGCTCAAATCGAAATGTTCACGCCTATTATAAAGGAATTAACTAATTGGGATACTATGTTCATCAATACAGATAAATGGAATCATAGGGAGGATATGGAAAAAATAATGCAAGAAATGGACATTGCTTATAAAACCATTGCAGGCTTGAATATAAATAGTGTAAAGAATACACTCACAAGAGAGCAGCCCAATATAGTCATTGTTGGTCACGATCAAAACCTCATGGACAAGTTATTTATTAAGTGTGCCCACTCTATGGACATTCCCACTCTTTTGATCCAAGATGGAGTTCTAGCTGCAAGTATGACGGAAGTTAAAAAGGGTGGTAACATTGGCAATAGCCTGAAATATTGGATTACATTTCTTTATAGAGCCTTCAGATTTATAATGAATAGAGAGCATTCGTGGCATAGGAAGATTGAAACAGGCTTGTTAGAAGTGAGATATGGCACAAGAGGGAAACCAGTAGTTTATGGGCATGGAGAAAGTTCAAGAATAGCAGTATTTGGCGATGCTGTAAAAAAAAGATTCATCTCAGAAGGAGTTGCTCCAGAACGCATAATAGTAACAGGAAATCCTAAGTTTGATATGGTTTTTCATGCCAAAAATAATAACTGTAAACAGAATATATGTGAAAAGATGAATATCCCTCCAGATAAAAAAATCGTTCTTCTCCTAACATCATACTTTGTTGAAGCAGGAATGTGGACTTCATTACAAAGGAAAGAATTTGTTATGTCTATTGCTGAAGCTATATCAGAGTTGCCAAATACTCAATTGATAATCAAACTCCATCCTCCGTACGAAAAAGAAGAGGATTATCAAGAAATTGTGAAAGGTTTATCTGATCCGCCCATCATCTGTAAATATACTTCGATCTCAGAGCTCATTGGTTCTTGCGATCTGGCTATCACAGTTATATCTACAACAGCCCTTGAAGCAATGGCGATGGGAAAACCAGTGTTGATAGTAGATTTGTTCGATGATCTTGCTAATTCTATCTATAAATGTGACGATATTGTTCATATTAATCAGAAAGCAGATATTTTACCAGTAATGAGAGATGCACTCTATGATATACAAACAAAAAGTAGAATGACGGAATCTATGAAAAATTTTATTTATGAACAGGCATATATACAAGATGGAAAAGCTTCTAAAAGAATCGTGCAGTTGATTGAAGATATGTGTGCCAAAAATAATCTCTATAAAACTTGAGGTATCATATGATGAAAGATAACTCAAATAATGCATTAAAGATTGTCTGTATCATACTATTTTCATCTTTAATAGGGGCAATCATATTAATATCTCGATACCCTGTAACCGGTTTTGAGCTGTGTATTTTCAGTGCTATCCCTCCATTAGCATGGATATTGCTCATAGCACCCATCATAGGTGGCATCGGCATTATCGTTCACCAGATCAACAAAGATAAAGAAGGAGGAATCTGGTGGATCGGATTGTTCTTAATTCTGCTGAGTAACATAGTAATAATTATGCTACAATATATTAGAGGTTATGCAATTAGTGGGTGGGCTGGTGATCAGCTAAGTCATTTAGGAAAGGTTATAGACATAATAGAGATAGGAGATTTTACAGGTAATATATATCCAGTCACTCATACACTGATTGCACAGTTCTCCTTAATCGTGGATATATCTCCAACGGTTCTGATGCGTCTTATACCCCCTCTTTTTTACCTATTGTTTGTACTCTTTACATATCTCGTCTCTATTCAGATTCTACCGAAACCAGCCGCAATACTTGCCACTACTGCCAGTACTGTACTCTTTTGCTATTATTACATTGAAGTTTTTCCCTTGGGTTTTTCTTTTATATTATTTCCCCTCATAATGTACATTTACTTCAAACACTTAAAAGCAAAATCCGTTAGTAGCGGAATTTTACTTATTGTCATTGTTATTATGGCAGTATTCTTCCATCCGGTATCTTCATTTCTACTGGCATTAGGCCTGATAGTAATGGGACTTTTAAAACCACTCTTAGATAAAATATCCATTGAAAAGACAGGGTATAATGGCTCCCTTCTTTATAGTATAAGTCAGGCATCTTTGATTATACCTGCCATATCAATAATTGTCTTGTTAATGTGGGTATGGGAGAATTTTTGGGTTTGGAATCATGCTGTAATGAGTGTAGTCAGTTGGTTTGAACTCGAACTTTTAGTGAAGCCAATGACAGATCATGCAGCAATAGCCTTTGATAAATTGGGCCTGGGATTCTTAGACATAGTAGAACTATTCATCAGAATGTTTGGACATGTCTTTATTTATTTATTGCTTTCTATATTTGCGATTCTTATATTAATCAAGAAGAAGGTTACATCCCCTGCGAGTATGGAGAATAGCACACTTCTATATTCTTCTTTTTTCTTATTGGCTACCGGTGTGTGGCTAACAGATATTGTCAGACCATTGACAGGACTTACCGCTGGCAGAAATATATTTCTCGTGATCGCTCTATTTCCGCCACTAGTAGGAGTAGCATTGTATATTATTAGTGGAATAAGAGAAAATGCAAGATATAGAGATGAGATGTTAGGTGGAAAAGGCATAAATAAAACGGTAAAAGTGATGAGGGTTGCAAGCATAGTGTTGATTCTTAGCGTTTGCTCCTTGATAGGAATATTTTCTATATATCCCTCTCCGCTTACCCTTCGACCCAGCAATGGAATAACCCATGCAGAAGTTGCCGGTCAGAATTGGATACTGGAGCAACGATGCTATGATGTTAGAATTATTGGCAAAGGCGTTGGCGTTCCTCTTCGATTCGCACATGCGTCACAAGGGATAACAGCGGGAGGAGAGGTGAAAAATCTTCCTGGCATTGCTTGTATTGATTGGGTTGTGCCCGATCATTTCAATTACACTGAATACTCAACATTGGGAGAATCATTTACAGAAGATAGATATATGATGTTGAGAGAGGAGTTTCTTATAAGAATATATACTGAGTTATGGCCTCAGGTAGGAAGGTTTGAACAAAATGATTTTGTGATGTTGAGGCTTGATCCATCTGTAAATAAACTTTATAGTAACGGAGAGATGCAGATCTGGTTTGTGAATGGTAATAGAATATAGTACTGAAATCTAGTAATTTCATACATATTATTTAGACTTATAATATATATCTCCATCTATGATAATAATGTCTATGATAATAAGGTTAAAATAATTGTTATCCAGGATGGAGAGGCTTCTAAAAGAGTTGCCGATTTAATAATCTGGATGGTAGAAAAATCAAAAGGAAAAGGAGGGGTCATAAAGCATGGCAAATTTGATGAAACAGGAGGTTTATCCTCATGACTCTGCAAAATAAAGTTATTCTGGTAACTGGCGGCACCGGTTCTTTTGGGCAGAAATTTACTAAAATTGCTTTGCAAGAGTATAACCCGAAGGTGATACGAATATTCTCCCGAGGGGAATTGCTTCAACACGAAATGCGTCAGAAGTTTAACAGTAACCCCAGGATTCGCTTTTTTGTCGGCGATGTCAGGGATCGGGAAAGAGTCTATCGTGCGATGAATGGCGTGGATATTGTGGTTCATGCCGCAGCTTTGAAGCAGGTGCCAACCTGTGAATATAATCCATAGAGGCAGTGAGGATTAATATTGAGGGAGCAGTCAAAAAGTTGCTGATTTAATTATAGAGATGGTCGAGGAATCAAAAGGAGGGGGAATGGAGCTTGAAACTTTGGCTATTATTCCTGCCCGTGGTGGCTCCAAAGCTCTACCCAGAAAGAATATCAGGCTTCTGAATGGCAAGCCAATGATATACTACACTATAAAAGAGGCGCTGGAGTCCAATTTGCTGAATACAATCATTGTCTCTACCGAAGATAAGGAGGTCGCCGACATTGCTACGAAATATGGAGCTCAAGTGATTGAAAGACCGTTGCAGCTTGCCCACGATAACACTCCTTCTCTGTCAGTTTTCCAACATGCCATTGCCTTCCGGGAAGAAACAGACGGTTATCATCCCGATTTAGTAGTGATACTTCAGGCTACATCTCCCCTGAGGAAAGTGGCTGATATTGATGGGGCAATAGAGAAGTTGCTACAAACTGGCTGTGACTCGGTAGTGAGTGTCTGTGAAGTAGAACATCCTCTTCACTGGATGTTTACATTAGATGGAGATAGACTTAGCCCCATATTCGAAGGTCGAGAGGAGATAACTCGGCGGCAGGATGCCCCAAAAGTCTATCGCTTGAATGGCGCTGTATATGTCACCTACAGGGATGTTATAATGAAGCAAAACAGAGTGATAGGCGAGGATACCATAGCATACATTATGCCCCCGGAAAGGTCTATTGATATAGACACCGAGCTTGATTTTAGATTCGCTGAGTTGCTTATGAAGGAAAGGGAATGTCAGTAGTGCTATGAAACAGGTAAAGATATCTGATAGACTGGTAGGTGAAGGCAAGCCGTGCTTCATCATTGCTGAAGCTGGGGTTAACCACAATGGCGATATTAATCTGGCTAAGAAGCTGATAGACATTGCTAAAGAAGCTGGAGCCGATGCGGTAAAGTTTCAGACCTTTAAGGCCAAGGAAGTGGTAACCGGAGGCGCTGAAAAGGCTGATTATCAAAAAGAGACTACAGGGGCAGAAGAATCTCAGTTTGAGATGATTAAGAGGCTGGAGCTAACCGAAAAAGATTTCAGGGAGTTATTTGCTTATGCTCAGGAGAAAGGTATATTATTCCTGTCCTCCCCATTTGATAAAGGAAGCGTTGATTTGCTTGATGAACTGGGCGTCCCAGCCTTTAAAGTTGGGGCGGGAGAGATAACCAATTTCCCCTTGCTTAGGCATATTGCTGGAAAGAAAAAACCGATTATTCTGTCTACTGGTATGTCCACTCTTGGTGAGATAGAAGAGGCTTTAGAACTCATCCGAAAAGAGGCAGTAGAAGAAATTATCCTGCTTCATTGTGTTTCGTGCTACCCGGCTAAAGTAGAGGATATGAATCTCAAAGCGATGAAGACCTTAAGGCATGCTTTCAAGCTTCCAGTGGGCTTGTCTGACCATTCTCTTGGTGTTACAATACCTATAGCGGCAGTGGCGCGGGGAGCTTGTGTTATTGAGAAGCATTTCACGCTGGATAAGAATCTCCCAGGGCCTGACCATAGGGCATCTCTTGAGCCAGATGAATTGAAGCAAGTGGTAAAGGCTATCAGAGATGTGGAGAAGGCTATGGGCGATGGGATAAAGAGACCCACCGTGGAAGAGGAGGAAAATAAGAAGGTAGCTCGGCGGAGTATAGTCGCCAGTGTGGATATTCCTAAAGGAGCAATCATCACCGAGCATATGCTAGATGTTAAGAGACCTGGGACTGGGATTGAGCCGAGATATATAGAAATGATCGTGGGCAGGCAAGCGAAAGAAGATATAAAAAAGGATGAGATGATCACTATGGAGATGATAACATGGTGAAAGAAAAAATTAAGATAATTAGAAGTGCTGTTGGCAGTATGCCCTCATGGGGGTTAATAGATGAATTACAAAAGAGGGGAGTGAAAATAATTGGGATGGATTCAAATCCCCTTTCTTTCGGTCTTTATATCCTAAAAAAAAGTTATGTTATTCCACGAGGAGACGATCCAAATTTTATCACTGAGATATTGAAAATAATCGACATAGAGCAGCCAAACGCGATTCTTTCTGGTCCTGAAGAAGAACTTCTAATTTTATCTAAAAATAAGAGGAAAATTGAAGAAAGAGGAACTTTACTCTTATGTCCAGATTACGAATATGTTGAGATTTGTGTAGATAAAAAGAAAACAAACGAAGTATTTGAGCGTATTGGAATTCCAACTCCAGAAATTTTCACTGATATTGACTCCGTGGAATTTCCTTGCATAATAAAACCGAGATTTGGTAGAGGTAGTTCAGATGTATATATTGCAAAGAACAAGGATGATTTGTATTTCTATCTTAAAAAAGTTAATGAGCCAATAATTCAGGAATTTATCCAAGGAGAAGAATATACTGTGGATATTTTGGCAGATAAGGGAGGAAATGCTTTATCTGTGATTCCAAGATTGAGGTTAGGTGTAGAATCGGGAATCTCAGTAAAAGGAAAAACAGTTTATGATAAAGAGATCATTGATTATTGCAAGAAAATAACAAAAGAATTGAAACTTTTTGGTCCTTCTTGTATTCAGTGCATAAGAAACGATGAAGGAGTCAGATTTATCGAAGTAAACACAAGATTTGGTGGTGGCTCTATCCTATCTATTAAAGCAGACCCAACAATCATACCAAATTTAATAAAAATGATAAAAGGAGAAAAGCCTGAACCGAGTGGGGGGTTTAAGGAAGATTTAGTGATGTTGAGATACCATTCAGAAGTTTTTATATTGGAAGAAGAAATTAAAAAGTCAGGTGA
The DNA here is from genome assembly GCA_023271515.1 of Dehalococcoidia bacterium. Taxonomy (GTDB): domain Bacteria; phylum Chloroflexota; class Dehalococcoidia; order SZUA-161; family SpSt-899; genus BS503. Next base: position 16,495 of record JALPXQ010000022.1, read on the forward strand.
ATTTTCATGAAAGCGGTAATATTCGATTTGGACAACACATTGTATAATGTAGAGCAATATTATTTGGGAGCTTTTAAGGGAATAGCTGAATATTTATCAAAGAAATACAACCTCTCTGAGCAAGAAAATTATAAGAGATTGGTAAATCTTTGGAGGGAAAAAACGAGTATGTATTCGCGGTTATTCGACGATTTATTGGATTTTTTCAATTTGAAAAATGAGTTAGGAAATGTAATTAAAATATTTAATACTTATGATGGTGAACTCAAACCTTACCCCGATGTAATTTCA
>JALPXQ010000023.1 GCA_023271515.1 Dehalococcoidia bacterium
CTGAGACGTGTTATACTTGAATCTGTGGAAGTCGTTGAAGACTTTCACCCTGGAGGTGAAAATGCGTTTTGAGATAGTGCAGGGTAATGAACAACTTTCCAGCCATTCAGGACTCGCTCTAGTAGGGGCGATATTGGACAGGACTAATATTCGGGAGCGATTAGATGCGGTGGTGCTGCCGGAACATCCATTTCCAGAGATCAGCCACGGTGAGGTGGCTACAGCCATGATTGGGCTTATTGGTGTGGGCAAGCCCGACTTCGATGCCATCGAGCCCTTCCGTAAGGACCCCTTCTTCGCTCAGTCTCTGGGCCTGGATTCGGTGCCATCCAGCCCGACCCTCAGGCAGCGATTGGACAGCGCCAGGGGTGCCTTCAATGACATCATTCTGGAGGAATCTGCTGGGGTAGTAGGACGGCTTGCCCCGGTGATCACCCCCTGCCACGGTAACTTGGTAGCGGTAGACATCGACGTGAGCCCGTTCGACAATTCTAAGACGAAGAAGGAAGGTGTAAGCTGGACTTATAAGAAATTCGATGGCTATGCCCCCATCCTTGGCTATGTGGGGGAAGAGGGGTACCTGGCGAACCTGGAATTGCGCGAAGTGACCATAGCCAGAAAGGGACAGAGGATTTTCTGAGGCGGACGCTGCGGAATGCCCGTGTGATGAGCGAGGCGACCTTTCTGGTGCGCATGGACTCAGGCAATGACAGTCTGGGCAACATCAAGGTATGCCGAGAGGAGAAAGCCCACTATATCATCAAGCGCAATCTGCGTCGGGAGACGCCAGAGGAGTAGCTGGAGATAGCCAGGGAGTGTGGAGAGATGGAGGAGCCACGGCCGGGGAAGCAAGTGTGGCGGGGCGAGCGCTATATTAAAAGGGGAGGTATTGCTGAACCGCTAAGAATAGCATTCTGTGTGACGGTGCGAACGGTGGAGGCTGATGGGCAGGCGCTGTTAATGCCTAATGTGGAGGTAGAGACCTATTGGACCTCGCTTCCTGATGACCCAGGGACGGTGGTGAAGTTATACCAGGCACATGGAACCAGCGAGCAGTTCCACAGCGAGTTGAAGCCTGTCCTGAGCGAAGCCGAAGGGACCGATCTGGACCTGGAACGATTGCCGTCGGGGAAATTCCAGACCAACGAGTTGGTGCTGCTTTTGGGAATGGTGGCCTACAACCTGTTGAGGTTGATTGGGCAGGAGAGCCTGCAGGAGGTGGATGCCCCCATTCGCAAGCAGGTTGCGCGGCGTCGGGTGCGCAGCGTGATGCAGGATCTGGTCTATCTGGCCTGCCGATTGGTGAGACGTGCTCGGTGCCTCCGACTCTCGTTCGGGAGACACTGCCCTTGGTTTGACACCTGGCGGCGGGTATACTATCAATTTGCGCCCACCTGATTGGTGGCAATAATGGCAGATCTGTATCGACCAAAAGAAGGGAGAGTTGGCGATCCCTAAAGGGGAGGTATCGCTGCTAAGTGAGAGAAACGGGGGATAGGATGGATTGCGGCCTCATTTTCTCCGTTTTTCGATACCCATTAGTGAGTGTTGTCGATAAATCACTGCCATATAGAGGGAGAGACCCCCTAAAATAAGCAATGAGGGCACTTGATAACCTTTTCCCCCTATGATATAGTGTATTTGGAAGCGATGGGCGGGTAAATCGTCCATTGCTTCACGGATTCAGGTCTATTTTCGGAACAAAGGGTTGGTATCGAGTGGCATTCACCGAGGTTTTCGCCTGTTAAGGGTTTGTCTTCCGAAGGTGAGAAAAGACCAGTGGATATTCTCGAAGGTCTTGACAGGGTGGTTGGGCTTGGGCTTCAGCGAAGCTTCATAGGTGGTGAAGATAAGCTAATTTGCTGTCTTCATAAGGAACGTCCAGTCTTGGTTGCTCAATTTTAGCACAATAGCTGGCAGCGAAGAAAGGATAATAGAGGCGGGCTAGCCCAAAATTTGAAGCTAACAATGGGGGCTTCTCAAAACTAAAAGGGGGGATTATTGTGCCAACAAAAGTGAAGTTTGTCCAATATGGTGAGCAAGCAAAAGTAAAAATCGTAAGCTATGGCGAAGACATGCAGGTGACCCCTGTGGACTATGGCGAGGAAATGAAAGTGAAATCCGTCGACTGGGGGGAAGACTTCAAGGTTAAGATCGTTAAAGAAGGTTGCGTTATCACCAGTGCCTGTATTGAAGCTAAGGGTTTACCGGATGACTGCTCTGAGTTGAATATCGTGAGAGCATTCCGGGATAGTTATATAAAATCGTTACCTAAAGGCAACGAACTCCTTCACGAATACTACGAAGTTGCGCCGCAGATTGTATCAGGAATAAACAGGGCAGCAAATCCAAAAGAGATATACTCCAACCTCTATGAACAGCTACTATCAACCATTGAAATGATCGAGCAAGGAAAAGAGGATGAGGTCCTTAAACACTATTTCAGAATCCTCAATGAGTTAAAGCAGAGATACTTACACTAAGAAGCGAACCCATAACAAAACATAACGCTGATCAAGAGTATCTTACCAAGCGACTAGCCATTGCTGGCGAGAGCGGACAGGTCCGGACTGGCATGCGTGGAGGATATCAATGAACAACTTGGACTCTTTTCCAAAACAGTCGAGCTACATCTACCCTTATGTGAGAAGGCGATTGGCCATGCTTTCTTACTCAATCTGCTATGCATAGCAACAGAATTTGGAGAGGGCTTTAAAAGAAATCTCCGGAGATGCAGTTATTGCCTGAGGCACATACGAATTTCAATAGTTCCTATGCTTGGCAGAGGGGCGAAGCTCCTTTAAAATCCCAGGGATGATCGCTTTTTAGGGTGTTTCAAGGGGAAAATCGCCCTGATGATGATGTTTGCCAGAGAGTGGATAAAAGACCAATGGATATTGTCGGAGGGTTTCATAGGCTCGTTGGGATTGAGTTGCAGCGAAGCTGCATAGGTGGTGAAGGTGAGCCGATTTGCTGCTTTGATAAGCAGCCTGCACCGCTGTTTGCTTAATTTTACCACAGTAGCTGGAGGTGAAAAAAGGAAAACCGAGGCTGGAAAGCCCAAATTCTGAAGCTAAAAATGGGGTCTTTCAAAACTAAACAGCCTCGATTTGCATTGGAGGTGAAGATTGCCAAGGCCGGTTGAAGTGAATCTGAGCTTGAACCTAGGGGAAAAATTAAACGGGGTCGCATAAATTAAGGAGGTGTAAAAATGGGAATATTTGACGGGCTATTTGGAAAAAAGAGTAAAGCTGACGGCTTAGCTTTGATAGATGCTGCGAAAGAAGGGGATACTGAAACGGTAAAGATACTGCTGGCTAGGGGCGCTGACGTCAATGCGAAAGATAAAGATGGTTGGACAGCCTTGATACTTGCTGCGGGGAAAGGGCATACTGAAATCGCAGAGACGCTGCTAGCTAGGGGCGCTGATGTCAATGCGAAAGACAAAGCCGGTTGGACAGCCTTGATGTTTGCTGCGTATGGAGGGCATACTGAAATCGTAGAGATGCTGCTGGCTAAGGCTGCTGATGTCAATGAGAAATGCGAAGATGGTGTGACAGCCTTGAGCATTGCGGCGATCAAAGGGCGTACTGAAACCATGAAGATGCTGCTGGCCAAGGGCGCAGATGTCAATGAGAAATGCGAAGATGGTGGGACAGCCTTGATGTTTGCGGCCTTGTACGGGCATACTGAAACCGTAGAGATGCTGGCGACTAAGGGTGCTGACGTCAATGCGAAAAACACAGAGGGTGAGACAGCGTTGATGCTTGCGACGCACAAGGGGCATACTAGAATCATCCGCTTGCTAAAACAAGCTGGTGCCAAGGAGTGACCAACTTTTGCACTGGGTTTGGTCTGGAGTGTTAATACTTGAGTAGATTAGAAGTCGAGAGGCAAAAATGGAGAGTGAGGAGAAATATAATTTATGGCGGCCCTGCAAAAAGCAAACTCTGGGCCAATTTGTCACCTGATTTAGCTTCAGGAAAAGGCACTAATATGGTCGGTTTTTCACCTTTTTACAGTAACGCCATAAATGATTTCAAAGAGGTAAACAAACAGATGAAATCGGCACAATCGGGGACTGGTATGGTGGAGTTGCCGGTTTCGGTGAAATCGGCCACCGGTCTCGCTCCAAATCGGCCACCGTTTCGGGGAATTCGGCCACCCCTGTCCGGTGGGTGGAGCAGTGCCGGGACTAGTTTAGTTTAGCTCATGTTAACGTCGTCTGCAAGTTTCCCTCCTTTCCCATTTTTCTGATTTTCTACCGGGGTGGCGGCGCGTCCATCCTGGTTCCTGCGCATGGAATCGCCTCTGAGCTCTATCTTATAGGTATTGTGGAACAGGCGGTCACAGATGGCATCGGCCAGGGTTGGGTCACCGATATTGGGGTGCCAGTCACAGGTGGGACACTGACTGGTAATGGCAGTGGCGCCTGCCTGGTAGCGGTCTTCCACAATTTCCAGCAGGTCCCGGCGCTCCCAATCTGTGAGAGGGGTAAGCAGAAAGTCATCGATAATGAGTAGCTGTACCCTGGCCAGCCTGGTGAGGGTCTTCAGGTGTGAGCCGTCTCCCCGGCTTTGCTGAAGGCTCTCAAAGAGTCGGGGCGCTCGTACATAAAGCACCGTATAGCCGGTCCGGGCAGCGAAGTTACCCAGGGCACAGGCAAGGTATGATTTCCCGATACCGGTGGGACCGGTGATGAGCACATTGCGGTGGGCGTCCAGCCAGCGGGTACTCGATAGCTCCAGCATCACCTGTTTACTCAAGCCCCGGGGATGGCGGTAGTCGATGTCCTCCAGACAGGCCGGCTGACGAAGTCTGGCGTTTCTAAGCAGGCGCTTGAGCCGCTGATTGTCACGGTAGGTCTTCTCATCCTGGACCAGCAGCCCAATAAACTCGGCATGGGAGAGCTCGGCATGAGGGGGGCTATTGAGTCGCTCCTCAAAGCCCTTAGCCATGCCAAAGAGCTTCAGAGAGTTGAGAGTAGCAATGGTCTGTTCGTTAAGCATGGTTTCCCTCCTGATTGAAAGTCGTGTAATATTCCCTGCCCCTGATGTTGCTGTGCAGCGGCAGGCTCGCCTGGCGGGGTGGTTCTTCAATGTTTGCCTGACAGTCAAGACCGGCGGCCAGAATGGCGCGCACCGACCTATAGGAGCAAGTATTGTATTTGAGGGCCCGCTCCGCTGCTGCCTCGAGCCGCTCCGGATCATATTGCTGGCCGAGACGCAGGATGCCTAGGCAGGCTCGGTAGCCCTGCTCCGGATAGGTGCGCGCCGCCATGATTTTCTCCACCAGCTGAACAGTAGCGGTTCCAGTCTTGGACGCCCACTGGGTGAAGCGAGACGGGCTCCACTCGGCATACTTACGGTGCTCCGGCGGCATGTGCTCTTTAAGAGTGGTATGAGTTCCCCGGACATAAGACCGGGGATGAGCTGCTACCCTAACGCCCTTGTGAAAAGCCTCCATGGTGGTGGCGGTGAGCCTGACATCAAGCTTCTCTTTCAACAGTTGATAAGGGACGCTGTAGTAGTGATGGTCCACCTCGATGTGGTAGTCAATATTGACCCTTGCCTTGCGCCATTCGGCATATTCATAAGGTCTCTGGGGCAAAGGCAGGGCACTGGGGTGGTCGATGGTCTCAAACAGCTCCCGGCGTGACTTACCCAGCCGGCGCAACGGACGAGTGTTGAGGCGCTCCAGGCACTCATGGATAGCGGCATTAAGCTCCTCCAGACTAAAGAAGGTTCGGTGGCGTAATACCGCCAGTATCCATCTCTGGGCAATGAGCACGCCAGCCTCGACCTTGGCCTTGTCCCTCGCCTTGCGCGGACGCGCCGGCAGTACCGCGCAGCCGTAGTGCTGGGCCATATTGGCATAGGTTGGATTTAGCTCCGGCTCATAAAAGCATGGGTTTTTTACCCCGCTCTTTAGATTGTCCGGCACCAGCAGCCGCGGCACACAGCCAAAATACCGGAAAGCCCTCACATGGGAGCCAACCCAGTTTGGCAGCGTCTGGGATAGGGTCGCCTCGGCATAGGTATAGTTAGAAGCTCCCCAGACGGCCACAAATAGTTGGGTGGGGATTAGCTCACCGGTCGCCAGGTCGACGATAGCCAGGCCATTGGAGTAGTCGATAAATACCTTCTCTCCAGCCCGGTGCTCCTGGCGCATGCAGTAATCAAGCTTATCGCGCCAGCGCCGATAATACTCGCAGAACTGGGTGTACTGGTAGCCATCTGGGTGCTTCTCCTTGTACTCCAGCCACAGCTGGGTCAGTGTCAGGTTAACGTTGCGGTAGCGGCGAAGCTCTCTGTAGATGTACTCGCAGTCCGGCGGCGGGCGGTGGCCCGAACTCGGTACATGCTCGGTGGGAAAGAGACAGGCTTCCAGTTCAGTGTCGCTGAGCTCAGCTGCCTCAGGCCAGCCCAACCCCGCTGCTCTGGCCCTCCTCAGATAATCACCGACAGTGCTCCGGGCGACATTGCAGCTATGGGCTATCTCCCGCTTGGAAAGACCACAGGCATACTTTAAACGTAGAACCTCTTTTATCTTGCGCACAGGCAACCTCCTGTTGGCCATAAAATCACCTCCTTAAAGCGATTTTATGGCTTTCGGTTGCCCGGCACTACCCCCCCCCCGACAGTCCCCAGACCTACCATCCAGGCTTATCCTGGGTGGCCGGTTTGCTCCGTTAAGATGGCCGGTTTGCTCCGTCGGGGTGGCCGATTTGCTCCGAGACGCCGGCCGATTTGCTCCGAAAAACGCAAGAACTGAGCAGCAAAACATGGTAAAACGTGCGACAGAAATCGTTCTTCATACTCCAGGAACCTATCTCCCGTTGATAATTTGGGAGGTGTGAGATGGTCGAGCACATGAAACCGGAGGAAATCCTTCGCCTGAATCCACACATCAGCGAGGGGGAACTGAATGAAATTGGAGAGTTTATCCGCAAGCTCCGGGACAGTGGAATGGAGGGCAAGCGTTATGAGCTTGCAACCATTAAGACTGCTGGATAATACGACCGGCGATGAGTACATCGGCTTGCGTTACGAGAAGGTTCCCCTGGAGGTGGCCGAGGCTCTTCGACTCCAATTTTCTGGAGATCATCATCGCCAGGCAGTAAGTTAGCCAGGGCATAACCGGTACTGAAAGGCAGCGGAGCACAAGCTCTCGCTGCCTTTTCTGAGTTCCCCCTGATCCCGGTGCAATCTAAGAATGTTGCAAAAGGCGCCGGACTGCGCTTATAATAGAGTTAACCAGATTGTATCCGGAATTCCGCTTCGCTCCACCCCGTATACAATCTTTAGCGTTATGTGAAATCAGCTTATTGTGTTAGGAGGAGCTTATGCCAGGACTTTCAGGTGTGCCCCACCGTCGCGCTGTCAAGGCGTTTGAGAGGGCGGACTTTTGGGTAGCTCGCGAAGGTAAGCATATCTCAATGACCGATGGCGAGTGAATTATCATCAATCCCTTGCGTAAATCCGATCAACGCGTTCACAATGGGGGGAATCATCAAAGACGCAGGGATGACGGTGGATGAATTCAAGAAACTGCTCTGAGACAACATTCGCTGATTTCAGATAACACGCGCCAAGCGGCTTTGCCCAAATTGGTCGCCTCTCCATGACCAAGAGAAGCATCGCAGCGAAACGACTACTTGGTGAGATGCGATCTGCCCTTGAAGGACGGGGCCAACTTCGGTTGGCGCGAACACGGTGGAAGTAAAACGGGATTGGAAGGGGCACGGGAAGGGGACCGAATATGAGGGACGTGTGGTTAGCCATTAAGCTGGCGCTGATATTTCTCCTTAATCTCGCGGATTACTTCCTTACCCGTGAGATGATACATTCGGGTCTGGTAAGGGAGGTTAATCCGGTGATGCTGCGTCTTTTCTACCTGGGTCCGGAGTATATTTTGGCGCTCAAGATTCTCTCCGGTGCGCTGTTCTTTTCCTATATGTGGAATTTAAGGAAAAAGCGACCCAGGATGGTGCAGATATTAACCACGGCGGTGCTCGCCTTTTTTGTTTTGCTCGTAGCCTACTTGTATTTGAATCTTACTTATGTTAGGGTTATTGAGAGGCTCTTCTGACCAATGACCAGGTCAGCGGCATCACTCAAAAGAGTGAGCGCGAAATCACCCTGTTGAGGGATTGCCAGGCTTATGGGATCAAGGTATCATGAGGTGAAAGGAGGTGAAACCTAAAACTTAAAGCCTAAAAATAAAAGAGGAGGTTAAAGAATGAAAAAGTTCATCAAAGGGCAGAGAGGTTTTACCCTGATCGAGATCATCATCGTGCTGGCGATCTTAGCCATCCTGGCGGCGCTGCTGGGGCCCCACCTCGCTGGCTTCCTGGCGCGGGGCGATAGGGCATCCTATGACGCTGATAGGCACACCCTGGAGCTGAGTGTCATGGCCTACTACACTGCGGATCCTGTCGTGAGGGAATGGCCGATCTGGGGCCCCGACGTCGGAGCGCCGTATGACCATGATAATGACGGTCATCTTTTTGACGCTGGTAGCGCGAGGAACGGCTTGATCGACATAGATAGGCTTGTCGCTGCGGGATTACTTGCTGATGACGCTGCGATAAGGTCGGCAGATGGTCATTCTCAGCGACACCGCCATGCGACCTCTGAGGGGAGCTATATCTGGTACGTAGCCGATGAGGTCGGCACGATCAAGTCGATGTTCTGGGATGCTGAGGATAAGGATGGCGATGGTGATACGACCGAGTGGCTGGGCGATGGCTTCTGGGGTGTCTACCCGTGATGCCATTAAGTGACGCTGATATGATAGACTTGCTCTAGAGGGAGCAAGTGTTGAGAAAGGGAGTTAAGGGCTTCACCCTCATCCCCACCTACAGTGGCAAGGGCGGTGCCTGGAGTGGTGGCGCCTCCGGCAGCACCATCAAGCCCCCTCTTCTTCCCGCCGTGACCTATCATCCACTAAAGGGTGCGAACCATGCAGTGTGGAGTCGTTGTCCCTAACCGGGGTACAAGGCAGAAAGGACAAACTCTCATCGAGATAATGGTGGCCCTGGCGCTGGCGGCCATAATCATGCCTGCCATATTCACTGCGGTATCGCTCACCCTCACCAGCGCCGATCGTATCCGCGACCGTTCTGTAATGATGGAGTTAGCTCAGTCCCAGATGGAGAGTATCCAGGGACAGGAGTTTTGTCCCCATGGAGATTACCATATTATTGCGCTCCCGGAGGGTTATGCTATGGAGATAAAGGTAAGGCCGGCCGCAAGCTTCTTCTATCCCGATGGCTCTCCTGCTGCCGAGATAATACAGCGAGTGACGATTACGCTCAGCAGTCGCCAGAGCTCATTCACCCTGGAAGGATATAAGGTGAAGCGGTGAGAGGAAGGGAAAATGGTCTTACCCTCGTGGAAATATTGATAGTCCTGACCATCGGGGTCATGTTTATGGCGATGTTGGTTCCGGCCATCCAACTGATGATGCGGCTGGCGCCCCGGCAGGCGAACGAACTCGCCGTTGAGCACGACCTCGACCTCGCCCGCCGCTGGCTCATCAGGGATGGGCAGGCATCCCGGAGCTTCACCACGCTGCCCCGCCCTGGATACGGACGGTTTGAGTGGAGCGATTATACCGGCAGGTCGCCGGTGAAGTATCAGGTGACCTATTACCACGATGACACCTCACTGATTCGGGAGGAAAGGCGCGATGGGACAGTGGAATCTACCTTTATCGTAGCGCGAAATATCTTGACCTGGGATGACGTTAAATTTGAAGCCGGAGCTGGGGTGATTACCGTGGAGATCACCTCCACCGCGGGGAAAGTATCTCGAAGCGCCAAAATAATCATTGCCCGTCGCTAGTGGGCAGTTGGCAGTTTTCAGTGGTCAGTAGGAGGACGGGATGCTTCTGACTTGTCCTGATAACGTCGGAGATAAGCCGTGAGCCGTAAAAACGAGCAGGGAATGGTGCTGGTATATGTCCTTATTTTCCTTGTCGTGGGATCGCTGCTGGTGGCCTCCCTGGTGCCCGTCATCGGCGCCGGTTCCCGCAGGCATATTGCCAGACGGGGGCAGATGCTGGCCGGCTATGCCGCCGAGGCGGGGATAAAGAGGGTGGTTGCCGACCTGGTTCGTGGAGCGGATGCCCTCAGCCCTCATTATACCGTTCCTCAGATCACTGTCAATGAACATACGCCCACCATTGATATCCGCGCAGCGACCATTGCTCTTCCCTCCGACCAACTGTATGTTGATCCCGGTGTTCGGGATCCGAGCCTGAGTGAGATTCCGGCGGGCACTGGCTACTTAATGCGGCTTCACCATGTTAAGGAGGGCGAGCTCAGGATTAACTGGGCGTATAGCCCTGCAGGACCGACAAAGCTGGGTATTTCGGAGGGGCTCACCCCTCAGGCGGCGGGGAGAATCTATGCCTGGCCGGAGGAGCATCTCATAGCGACGGCGGAGTCGAGCGGTGATTACAATTATATCTCCGTGGACATTACTGACCCCGGCATCTACACTATCGTCTTTTTCAACCCGCTGGAGATAGAGAAAGAGGAAAGAGTCTTGATGCCTAACACCGATAAGGTGACGAATCCCTTCGGACCTGGCGGAAGCGAGAATACCTGGATATATGTCAGGGCTCATCAGGACTATATCATCACTGCCGCTGCCGCTGACGTCAGCGTTTCGGCCTACGTGCGCCAGGTTCCCGGGCCCTCTGAGCCGTCCGGCTGGATCACCAACGAGGTGCTTATTTACTCCTGGAACCCTCCTTGAGCGTCTAGGGGTCAGGTCTTGCATTACGACATCCAGCATGATTCCCTGAAACCCGGGGGGCGTTCGAGACAAAGTGGCACTGCAAGGCCCGACCCCATTGGTGGGCTTCGGGCATGAGCCCCGGCGCTGCGCTGTATTCACCCCTGTCTTCTATTCACTAGCTTCTGTCGCGAAGAATCCGCCGGCTTGTCCGCCGTCATTCGTTTGTGCCGTGTCAACCCAAGCTCCTCCGCTCCTCCGCTCTCTTCTTGCGTCCGCTCTGACTGGCATACATGTGGAGCCGCTCAATGGCCACTTCCACGACGGCTCGGGTGACAAAAAGGCTGCTCACATCGTAGAGCTCAGCAATACGGCACTCCGCCTCAGACGGCGAAATGTGCCCTGCGCGGTAAGCTCTAACCACGACACCCAAGAACCCCACCGGAATCAAGCTTAAGCGTTTGGCGGCCGCTCGCACGGCCAGATCATCGGTCACCAGAATCGGCACACCTATCTGCCGGCAAAGATATAAGCATTCACACTCCCCAGCATGCAGCTCTTCCAGGCTGTTTTCCTCAACGAACTCCATGACCTCTGCTTGAAAGAAGGTGTGCCGTTGAACATTGCTCAATCTCAAAACATCCGCCTGGGGAGTTCGCCCTTGTTCAACGGTCTCCGACCACACCGCATCTGGGATGTGCAAGGTCTCAAAGATGCACAGAAGGGGGAAGCAGTCAACCTCTGTAAGGTGGATAAGCGGGCTGGCATCAGATACGGTACTTACTTGTCCCTGCGAAGGCAGGGATGCGGGGAGCGGTCACATACCCTGCGCTTTTAAAGGGGCAAATTTCGCCTGGCTTGCCGCCTCGCGTGTTTATAATACGTAGTTCTACAAGGCTTGTCAACGTTACTGGTCAGAGGCCAGAGCTCCCCACTTAAAACGTAAAACTGCCAACTTAGTAAAATGGGGGCAACTCTATTTTTGCCATATACGGCCAGACCATGAAGAGTTACGAGGCCTGAGGGAGTTCTCTCCCTCAGGCTTTCCGTGAGGGAAGGGATTCCCTCATGCCTCAGTAAACGCTTCCGATGAGGATGCAAGCGGGACATAAAATCCCGCTCCTTTGCCCTCATCCCCTGAAACCCGGGGAGCGGGCGTTCGAGAAAAACGCGGCCATGCAAGGCCCGACCCCATTGGTTTGACAACTTATAGCAATATTGTTATGATACTTGCGTGCTCCGGGAGATTCAATACTATCAGACAGAGAGGGGTAGATCCCCGGTAGAGGACCAATGATGATCGTTTGCCTGCGTTGCCGGAGCTTGCACTACTGGCGTTGCACGAACTGAAAGAGAGCTCCCAACAGACGGAATAGGGGCGGGTTATCGTAAGTTTGGAGGTGCAAATCAAGTGTATAAGTAAAATTCATTAGAAGTATTGACAAATATTAACAATTATATTAAAGATATTTATTGATGAAACTATCTGAATATGCCAAGAAACTTGGTATTTATATGACTGCCTGGCGAATGTATCGAAAGGGGGAAATTAACGCTTATCTTCCTACCGGGACAATTATCGTAGAACCTGAAGAGCATAAATTACCCAATAGGGTTAGCATCTATGCCAGAGTATCAAGTAGCGAAAATAAGTCCAATCTGGACAGCCAAGCTGAAAGGCTTAGGGATTATGCTATTGCCAGGGGCTATTTATAAGGTGGTTAAGGAGGTGGGTAAAAGGAAATAGAGGTAGTTAATGAAACTAAAGACGACAAAGAGGACTTACTTCAGGATTTAATCGCCATAATCTATTCCTTCTCAGCAAGGCTCTATGGATTAAGAAGGGCTAAGAGAAAAACAAAAAGAATTATTGAGGAGCTTAAGCGTGATTAGGTCGGTTAAAATAGCCAGCCCTTTAAACAAAGGAAAACTCAAGCAAGTTCGTAGTTTCTGGAAACCTATCAGAGTTGTGTTAATTACACAGATGAACATCTGCGACAAGCGACAGGTATTCTAAATCAGAGAGGGTTTACGCACCTTCGGTAGTGGCTACGTCGAAGGAATGGGACGTGGACAGCTTATAAGACCTGTTTTTCAGGCAAAGCTGGAAGAAGCGTCAACAAGTACAGGCACGCACTTTTGCGCACTGGAAAGGTAGCAGGTGAACCCTAACTATGAAGCAAGGTGATGTAATCCTTAGACGGAAAGGGGAGGTCAACTTGATTGATACTAAGAAAGCAACTGAACTCAGCGAAAGGATAATGGCCGAGGTGTCCCGGGTCATCGTGGGCAAGGATGAGCTGAAACGAACACTTCTGATAGCGCTGCTTGCCGGGGGGCATGTGCTGATAGAGGGCCTGCCGGGCACGGCCAAGACCAAGTTGGCCCGGACGTTCGCCGAGGTGATCGGGGGCGAATTTAAACGTATCCAGTTCACCCCGGACATGCTGCCCGCGGACATCACCGGGTTCTATCTCTATTCGCCCGATGGCAACTCCCGGCTTGTCCAGGGGCCGATATTCACCAACATCCTGCTGGCCGATGAGCTCAACCGGACTACTCCCCGGACCCAGTCGGCGCTTCTGGAGGCGATGCAGGAATATCAGGTCACCATCGAGCAGGAGACCTATCAATTGTCCCGGCCGTTCATGGTGATCGCTACCCAGCAGGAGGCCGGGGCCGAGGGGACCTACCTCTTGACCAATGTTCAGGGCGACCGGTTTCTGCTCCGAAGCCTGAGCCGGTACTCCTCCCGGGAGGAGGAGGCGGAGGTGATAGCCAATATCGATCGGATCGATGACGCCGAGATTCAGGCAGTGACCTCGCTGGAAGAGATAGGTGAAGTGCAGCAGATCGCGAGGAGAGTTTACGTCTCCGGGGAGATAGTGGAGTACATCACCCTGCTGGTGGAGTCCTTGCGGGCGGACCCCGATGTGGACTCCGGCCCCAGCACCCGGGCGGGCATTGCCCTCTATAAGTGCGGCCGGGTGGTGGCACTGCTTGATGGGCGGGACTTTGTAATCCCGGACGACATCAAGTACCTCGCCATCCCGGTGGTGGAACACCGGCTCAGGATGAGGCCGGAGGCGGAGATGGATGAAGTTACCCCCCGACTCATCCTCGAACGCACGCTGGAGAAGACGCCGGTGCCGAAGGCAGGGATTTAAGGGGGAGAACTATAGAACAAGGGTTCAGCGTGAGTGAAACTTTCTTCCGAATCTATCCGGTTGTAGGGCTGATCGCGGCCGTCTTTCTCTCGCCTTCCCCCTACCTCTCCTTTGTCCCTCTGGCCCTCCTGGTTTTTTACCTCTATCTCCGTATGAGCAGGAGGACCCTCTTTTGGGCTCAGCTCAGCCTGCTGACGGACTTCTTCCTCTTTTTTGCCCTGGCCCTCCTGTTTCAGCCGCTGTTGGGCCTTTTCGCAGTGCTGGTTCCCCTCCCGATGCTGGGGGCTTTGAGCCTCAGTCTGGAGGAGGTTGGACGCCTCTCGCCGGCTCCCTTGCACCCCGGGCGGCGCCGGCCGAGCAACGTTTCCCTGACGCTTTTCTCCATAGCGGCCCTGATACTTCTCCTTTCCTTCCCCCTCGGGAACCAGGTCTTGAGTCTGACCTCGACCGCCTCGCTGGCCTACCTGCTGATTCTTCTGGCAGTTGTACTCCGGGGGCTGCCACCGCAACCGGTGGAGGAGGAGAGGGTCAAGCTTCGCCTGGTGGCCGGCACCAAAGGAGATGTTGTGGTCAAGCTTGTCCCGCAAACCGCGGTGGGGGGGAAGGTGTTCCTGAGCTCGCCGTGCGATTGGATAAGAGTGAACCCCGAGATGCTCACACTTCACCATGCCCGGGAATTCACCCTGAACGTCTCCGTTACCCCTCCCCTTTCGGGCCCCTCCGAGGTTGTGCTCGGCGGAGAGTTCCTCGACCGCTGGGGGCTGATAGAATCAGCCTTCGACCTGAACCCGGTGCGGCTTTACGTCATCCCCCGGGCGAGGTATCTCGCCTGGCTGGCCCGGAAATACCTCGAGGGGACCAATCCCGGGGCCTTGCCGCTGCTCTCCACCTCGGGTGTATTCCGCGCTGCTGCCGCCAGTCGCACAGGGATAGAGTATTACGGGAACCGTCCCTACCAGGCGGGTGACAGCATGAAGTCCATTGACTGGAAACACTCGGCAAAGCTGAACGAGCTGGTGTCCAAGGAGTTCAGCGAGCTCAAGGGGCAGCCGGCGCTGATACTGATAAACCTGGCGGTCAGCGATAATGAGGAAGCGGACAAGCTGGCCTGCAATATCATTGCCACCGCCCTCTCCCTGGCGCAGGAGAGCATCCCCTCCGCTCTGGCTGCCTATGATCAGGATGGTGTAAGGTTGACCACCCCCGTTCTCCCCCCGCGAGCGATCCTCACCAGGGCGCTGGGGGTGGCGGAACGGATGGTCAGCTTCGTCAGCCCGCTGAAGTATCTGGCTCCGCCGGATGTGGCCCGGCTGCGAGCAGACCTTTTCCGGCTGCGATCTGTGGAGAGCGATCCGGCGAAGGCCTTAGCTTCTTTGCTGGAGATAGAATATAGAAGCCTGGAGGAGGCGGCCCGGGAAAGCCCGGCCACGGCCGCCCTGCTCGAGGGGCTGGCTAAGGGGAATAAGGAATCGAACCTGGTGGTGATCTCCGGGCGCAATCACGACGCCGAGGCGCTGGCCTTCAACCTCTTCAAGTTCAGCCGCAGAGGCTACGCCATAATTGAGATCTGATTCCCGGAGAGGCTTTGCCTTTACAACGGGGGCGGGCTATGCTATAATGAAACTCGAAGAGAGAGGTTGAGGATGCAACAAGAGCAAAAGAATGCCATCATGGAACGATTCAGGATCCATGAGCGAGATACCGGTTCCTCGGAGGTCCAGATCGCTGTTCTCACCGAGAGGATAAATGAGCTGACCCAGCATCTAAGGGTTCACAAGCATGACTACCACACCCAACGGGGACTTCTGAAACTGGTAGGGCGAAGGCAGCGTCTCCTGAGATACCTCGGCAGGAACAATCCCCAGAGCCGCAAATCGTTGATGAAGGAACTCAAGCTCCGATAGCGCCTATAGGCGAAGCCCCTTCAAGGGCTGAGGACATGACTGCAGCCTCCTTCTCATTCATAGCGCTCCGCGCTTAACGCTTACCTATCAGGTTCAAAGTTCCGGGGTTCAAGGGTTCCCCTGAGGGGTCACCCCGAAGGGTTAGAAAACAAGTAAGTGTTCAGCCACCCTATGTCACCCTGAACGAAG
>JALPXQ010000024.1 GCA_023271515.1 Dehalococcoidia bacterium
GCATAGCCAGCCTGAAGCAGGTAGCTAAACTGCTTGATCTGGACTGGAAAACAGTCAAAGCTATTGACAAGAAGTTCCTGGAGAAACAGTTCGCTATCCCAGACTACAACGGTTTAAGGCTTCTGGCAGTAGATGAGATAGCCGCCCATAAAGGCCATAACTACTTTACGGTGGTCATGGACTTAGAGCGAACCCGGGTAGTCTGGGTGGGCAAGGGTCGAAAGCAAGAAACCCTGGATCAGTTTTTCAAAGAGCTTGGCGCAGAAAGAAGTGGTCAAATAGAAGCACCTGGATTAGCACTGCCAGAGCCAGTAATATTAAGCCTCTTGTGAGGTTTGCTCAGACTCTGGATAGCTACAGATACGGCCTTATTAACCACTGCTGCTACCCCATAAACACTGGTAAATTAGAGGGGATGAATAACAAGATCAAAGTGATCAAGCGCATCGCCTATGGCTTTCACGATGATGACTACTTTATGCTGAAGATCAAACAAGGGTGCTCACCCCCGCTGGATACAAGCTAGTTTTGGGGTAAACGCACCCTGCTCAGATTCAGACCGTCCATCAGCGCTCTATCCAGGATAACCCTTATCGACTTTTAGGATAGGCTCTAAATGCAATGGTGGCTGCTATTACCAAGAGAAAGCAGGTAACGCCAGCAAACACAGCTCCAACCTCTCCCGCCTCGGCTATCCACCCAACAGCATATAAACCAACAGGACCGCTTATAGCACTTATGAACATCAATCTCGCGGCCACTTTTGGCTTTTCCAGAACTAATATTCCCCCAAGGACCCCCATACCAGGAAAGAGAAGAACCCAAGTCCAAAAAAGAAGCTCCTCTATTCCCTGTTTCCATACTAGAACGGACAAAGCAGTAAGGGGAGCCACCCCAGCAGAGAGCCCGCCGATAATCCCGAGGGCCATGGCTACATATATGGCAGCGGGACGTTTTTTCTCCGAGGCTAGAGCGAGGGCACCCCCTGGAACGAGAAAAAGGGTGGTATAAAGATGAGCGCCAAAGCCACTCCACTCTACTATGGAAGCCAGAAGCATTAATATCCCCCCGACCCTCGGCCTTGCCAGGGTCAATACTGCTCCCCCGATTGCCATAAGGAATGCAAGGGTTCCTAAGACGGCCTCCACTGGGGGTAGGGGAATGAACAGAGGCTCCAAAATATAGCCCATACCAATAACTCCACCGAAAACCCCCAAAACTGCGGCCGCAACCTTGATAGATGGGCGTTTCATAGTGACACCGACGGTGTAGATAGCTGCTGCAGCAAGAAGAGGAATCCCTGGGAAGATCAATACCATCAATGTAACATCCCAGGCATTGGCGTCCCAGGCAAACACCGCATAAGTCGCCATAGCAACCAGGATGGCAACTAGGACGCTTGGGAATATTAATTTCCTACTTAGTAATTTCATGCTTTATTCTCCTATTATCCATGCTTTATTCTCCTATTATCACCAAAGCGGCCGGCACACCTTAACCCAGGATGCTTCCACTAATGGAACATCATGCCGCTCAGATGGCCCGATGTTTTACAGAATTACAGCCTCCAAATGCCAGGACAGAACTTTTTAGGGCACTCTGAGGTCCCCGCGCAAAGGTCTCTGGATTTTGGCGGGAACCTCTCCCTTATACCAACCGGCCGCTGGATGTGTGATCAGGGCGCCACCCGGGTCTCATCCTGGGGGATTACCCACTCCCACCTCTGTGGGGGAGTGCTCTGGCCTCGCGAGGCCGTACGCACCCCGTCCCTGTATACCCCGTGCCAGGTGGTGCTCGCCCACCAGCCAGCCCGCAAGGGAGCCCGGACAACTACATCCACATCGTACTCGTGCGGCTGGCAGCGACATTGCTGATCGGTCCAGTTCCAGTCGCTGGCCTTTAGCACCCACTTTTGCCCATCCCAAAAGTATAGCCTTACCCAGACATAGACCTTGGTGCGACCCGCAGGCTGGGCGATATGTGCATCTGCTTCTGTATCTGCACGCGCTGCCATGTGGCCCCATGCCCCTATGTCTCGGTGTACATGATATGCGTCGCCGTGGCTGTCGGGCCCGTCCCGCCCGTCTGAATCCGGCTCCAAGGGGATTGTATCAGTTCGCCTCAGGTAATAGCTGATATGCTTGGCTTCATCTTCCACATATTTGGCCAGTTGGGAAGCCCAACGGGTCTGTTCAGCCTTCGGCAGGTCATGGTAAAAGTTCTGCAGTACTTTGACTATCAGTTCCAGCCGAGACATTTGTTTGATGAAGGAACCTATGAAGCTGGAATCCATCCGTTGCGTTTTGGCGTCTATCGACAACTGGGCCAGAGCATTGTCAGTAATGGCATGGAATTCCTCTTCCAAAAGGTTACGTCCTTACGTCCGGTCTTGGCTTCGTATTCTAATAGACGCTCTCGATTGTAATATATCGTCCGTTCAGAAAGACTAATCTCACCTAGATTCTCCTGCCCCAAAGCATAAGACGTGAGTTAATTGAAGTGGAACTGCTCCAGCAGTTCCTGGTCAGTATAGTCAAACATCCCCTTGATGATCTCTAGCCCAACCCAGATATTGACCGGAAAGTTAGGGCGGCTTTCCACCCTGCTGTAGAGTTCAGCATGCTTGTCCCTGCGAAGGCAGGGAGCGGCGCTCATTAATCTTCTCAAAGATCAGTCGTCGAAAGGCCGGAGCCCAGCTCCTGTCCATCATCTTCTTTACCCCAACAGGAAGCTGGTGCACTGTGCCAAACAGGCTCATCTGCCGATGTTTCTCGTTCTGTCGGAACATCTCCTATCCCTCCTGAGTTGCATAACCTCCCTTTCAAGTTTATACTATAAACCGTTCCTTATGCAATACGTGCGTAACCTTTTTGCAGTAACACCATCCTTTTATTAGTTTAGATAACCTAAATGAAGCTCATTATGTTTGCGATCTTATGAACTCAGCGCCATTCAATTTTGCAGTTCAATCACATACTCAAAAGAGCGGAAAAAGCTTTGCACAACCCAATGTTCTTACGCACATCCGCATTCCCAAATTTGACCCTGCCAATACGGTTCACCAAGACCTTTCTGGCCTATCGCAAAACGCGCACTACGCCACGGAAATAGGTGATCTGGTCGGCATTAAGGAGCTTGAGTAACAGATAGATGAGCTTACTGCCTAAATCTGGGGGCTGACCCGAGAGGAACTCAAGGAGATTCAAACAGCCCTGGAAGAAATAGCCGCTATGAACCACCAGAGCACAAGTTGGTGAAGGTTCTTGAGGGCGACCTGAGAGCAGGCCTGGGAGGGTGTGGTCTAACATATGGTATGGTATAATTAGAGTGATGGCGAAAGGATTCGGAGGTTGCAATGGGCAAGAAAGGTATAATCGTCATTGCCATAATAGCCATAATAGCGCTGATAACTGTGTTTGCAGCGTTTGGCCTTAACCTCTTTGAGCAACCCCCGCCCGATATCGTTGAACAAGAACCACCACACCGGGCCTATCTCAAAGGTTTTTTGGCCGACACCGGATTGACATTTGTCCCTGTGGTAAGGAATGATTTTGCCTATTACGAGCTGCATACCGCTGACCAGCAGTTGGCAGGATTCGTCTTCCTGGGAACTGAGGAGGGATGGGGCGGACCGATAAATCTGTTCGTGAAGACGGATGCAGCGGGAGTAATTCAGCACGTCCATGTGTGGCACCATACAGAAACACCCATTTATGTAGTAGGAATGGATGCCTTCCTGGCAACATTTGCTGGTTATAAAGCAGATGCGGAGCTTATCTGGCAAGAGGATGTACATGGAATTACCGGAGCGACGGTCACCGCAGAGGCGATCATCGCTGCAGTTTATGGAGCCGGAAGAGCGGCTCATCAAAAAGGGATATTCATACAACGAGAGTAATTACTTAGGTTCAAGGTTCAGGGGTTCACGGTTCAAGGTTAAAAAACGGTTTACAGTTCACGGTTTACAGTTAACGGTTAAAAACCGTAAACAGTAAACTGGTGACTGGTGTGCTGGTGCTCTGTGCTCTATTGAATGGTGCTCTGGTGACTGGTGCTCTTTAAGGAGGAAGAGTGCGATGGGATGGGAGCAGATAAGCTTTTCCTTTGTATTTGGTGCATTCAGCAGTATAGGGGTTTGTCTTGCTACCTGCACGCCTATCTTAATCGCTTATCTGATCTCAACGGAAAAAGACCCGCGCAAATTTATCGGCTGGTTTCTCCTCTTTATCGCCATGCGCGCAGTCGCATTTATCGCCCTAACGCTTCTGATATTATTGCTTGGTCGACTGGCCCTTGACTTCCTCAAGGAATACGCGCTGGTGCTCCACATCATTGGGGGAACATTTATCGCTGTAGCAGGAGCGTTGATCTTCTTCAATATCGGCACAAAACTCCGTTTTTTTCGCACAAAATCGCAGGGATTCCTCTCTCTGGCGATGCTCTTTGGTATAAAGCCCTGTCTGCCCCATATCGGTATATGGGGTTACATCTTAACGGCGGTAGGTGCACCGATGGTCGAGGGCGTTATCGTTCCAGAAGAAGCGATATTCCAATCGGCGGTCATTGCGGTGTCGTTTTCCCTCGGAGAGAATATCGTTCCTGTTATCCTCGGTGGTTTGGGCGGAAAGTCGATGCGTTACTTCCGCGGCAGGGGTTTTGGTATAGCTACTAAAGCAGGTGGAGTTGTCCTATTCATACTCGGAATAGCATTTATCTTTTATGAAAGAGTAGCTCCGGTCATCGCACGGATTTTCGCCTGAAGGGGTGGTGATATGGCAGGCAAGGCGCGGCGCAAAATACTGTACTGGTTGATTCTTCCCGTGCTCATCGCCGGAATCCTTGTTGTGATTGGCGACCATTTTGGCAAGCAGCGGCAATACCAACCGGTGTTACCCGAGGCAGGTGCGCGCTTCGGGGATGTCGTTGTTGATCCTGCTGCCAGAGAGATTCGCTTTTATGGCGAAATTCGGCAGAATGAGGGTTGGGTACGCTTCCTCGTCTATCTTTGCAGCTATAGATGGCTGAAAGAGGAAGCAGCGATTACCTCACCAGCTTATCTCACCGATCTGCAAAAGGCGATCGCCCTGCTCGATTGGCAACTGTGGGATCAATTGTGGTTTAGGGAAATAACCGGCCAGGAGATAGAGGTTTCCCTCAGATGGCAAGGGGGTGAGGGTGATGCGAATGAACTGATAGAGCTACCTTACCATCTGGGGATGGGCGATTTGATATTTCTGGGTTCGCCTTTCTTTGACCCGCTCTTTCTTGCTCGTTGTGCTCAAACCACAGTCTGTGTTGCGCTAAAGCAGCGTCCCCAATGCCCGCTGTTTTTTCTGCAGGAGAGTGTAGAAGAAAAGTTCACTCGCGCTGGCGGTGCCGCTGGATACCATCTGAACTCCGAACGATTGCCGCCACCCGGAACCAGAGTCACCGTCATTATCCGGGTTCCCGACCTTGAGGTGGATGATGGATGAGGTGCTCAAACTTTTCATCCTGGGAATTACCGTCTCCTTTGGACCGTGTATCGCTCACTGCTCCCTGGTGATTTTGCCGTATATCGCCACCACCACACAGAACTGGAAGGGTGGACTCAGGGCGATATTGACGTTTTCAGTTGCGCGCCTGGCTATCTACGGAGCACTGGGGCTGCTGGCGGGTCTAGCGGGGCGGGCCATCATTGAGCATCTGCTGCAGTTTGAGCTGCAAATAATGGTTGCCGGCGGGGTGCTTATCGCTTGTCTGGGGATTTATATCTTCTTGCGCAAAAATGAGACGTCCCATCGTCGAGTTACCGCTTGCGCGCACCGTGCCGATATCAGAGGCTCCGCCCTGCTGGGACTCTTTGCCGGAATATTGCCCTGTCTGCCACTTTTAGGTGTACTCACCTTTACCGCACTCTATGCCCAGGATGTGTGGCAGGGCGCATTCTATGGATTGGCCTTCGGTGCGGGAAAACTCTTTTCGCCGCTTATCGTGTTAGGAATGTTGGCCGGCAGCGCCCCGACATTCCTGAGTCGCTACGGCAGGGCATTCAGTTATTTCACGAGGCTCTGCGGGGCTGTCCTTATCCTCATCGGATTCAGCTTGATCGTTCCGGGACTATTGCCCCAGTGGTAGATAGGAGGTGTTGATATGCGGAAAATATTGCTCTCACGCCCCATCTTAGTCACTATCATTGTCAGCGCTACTTTGATCGGACTGATACTTGGATTCTTAAGGCCGGAGCAGCCCGCCTTACGCCTTGTTGACCTGCCGGGACACGAGCCTATCGCCTTTGAACACGAGGCGATGTTCTTCCAGGAAATGGCCGATAACAAGGTTCAGTGTCAACTCTGCTTTCTGAACTGTATTATCCCTGAAGGTCACCGCGGCATCTGCCGGGTGAGAGAGAATCACGCCGGCCGGCTTTATACACTGGTTCACAGTCGCGTAGTCTCCTGGCAGGTGATGCCGGTGGAGAAAGATACGATGCAACACTTGCTCCCGGGGGCAAACGTTTTTGCTATTGCCACCGCCTCGTGCAACCTTCGCTGCAAGCAGTGTCACAACTGGCGCATTACGCAGCAATACCCGGAAGAGCTCCGCTACCTCCATTGGTCACCGGAAGAGATAGTGCGACATGCTATCGACAGTGAAAGCACCTTTATCAGCGGCACGATGAACGAACCGACTGTATTCTTCGAGTATTTATACGACATATTCCAACTGGCACAGAGGGCAGGGATCAAAACGATGTTTCGCACTAATGCGATGATCAACCCGGAACCGCTGGAGACCATTCTACAATATACCGATGCCGTTTCACTGGATCTCAAGGGATTCTGCGATGATTTCCACCGCCAGGTGCTGGGAGGGGAGCTTCAGCCAGCCTTAGACACACTTAAAATATTGCGCAACTCCGGGGTCTGGTTCGAGATCACCAACCTGATCATCCCCACCTTGAATGATGATATGGATGATATCCGCCGGATGGTCGAATGGATCAAGGAAAACCTGGGGCCGGATGTTCCGATGCACTTCAACCGGTTTTTCCCCGCATTCCAACTCACCCATCTGCCGCCGACTCCGGTGAGGACATTAGAGCAGGCGTACAGCATTGCCCGGGATGTCGGTTTGAACTTTGTATACATCGGCAACGTCCCCGGCCATCCGAGCAATTCTACATTCTGCCCGGGTTGTGGAACGCGACTGGTTCATCGCACCCACTTCACTATATTGTATAATAGAATTGTCGACAGGAGGTGTCCGGATTGTGGACATCGCATTTCGGGGGTGTGGAAATGAAGAAACAAGCGTTGATTTTTATGTTTGCTGCGATTGCGATCATCGCTGCCACCCTTCTTATGGCACCGGATGATCCTGTACCAACGCTGATTCATCAGCCAGTCGCTCATGTTGAAGTCAGGGGTATGGAAGCGAGATTCTGGCAACAACTGGACGATGGGCGGGTTCAGTGCCTGCTCTGCGTGCACTACTGCATCGTTGCACCAGGGGAGCGCGGCATCTGCCGGGTGAGAGAGAACAGAGAAGGACGTCTCTACACCATGGTGTACGGTCTCCTTGCCGCCACTCCGATCGCCCCGATCGAAAAAGACGGAATGCAGCACGCCCTTCCGGGAACTGATGTCCTGGCCATCGCCACGGCATCGTGCAATTTTCGCTGCAGGCAATGCCATAACTGGCATATCACTCAACGTTATCCGGAAGATGTAAGAGCGCGCGAGTTCACCCCGCAGGAGGTGGTAGATTTAGCGCTACGCCGAGGAGCACGCACAATCACCGGAACAATCAATGAGCCCACCATTTTCTTTGAATTCCTTTATGATGTGGCTATTTTAGCCAGGGAAGCGGGGCTCAGGATGCAGTTTCATACCAATGGCGCGATCGCTGAAGAACCACTGCGGGCATTGCTCCAGCGGCTCGACCAGGCGGTAGTAGACCTTAAAGGATTCTGCCCTACTGTTTATCGAGAATACTTCGGTGGATGTCTCGATTCAGTGCTCAGGACGCTTAAGATCATCAAAGAGGAAGGGGCGTGGCTGGAGATCACCAATCTCGTCATTCCCACAGTTAACGATTGTATGGACAAGATCAAAGCGATGTGTGAATGGATTCTAAAAAACTTAGGGCCGGATGTGCCTCTCCACTTCACTCGCTTTTTTCCCGCATATCGGCTGACCCATCTTCCCCCTACTCCCATAGAAACACTGGAGGAGGCTCATAGAATTGCCAGGGAGGTAGGGCTCAATTTTGTCACCATCGGTAATGTCCCCGGGCATCGCTACAATTCCACTTTTTGCCCGTGCACCGGGGAGAGACTGATACACCGTGTCCATTTTACAGTGGTGTATAATAAAGTAGTTGATGGCAGATCACCATTCTCCGGCCGTCCTGTGCCGGGGATTTGGGAATAATAAATGTAAAAATGAGAAATGAAAATGCAAAATGACAAATCAAGATTTAAAATTGAATTTAAGAAAAGGTTATATACGTTTACTCTGAAGCTTATAGAGTTTTTAGACAAATTGCCGAAAGACAATGTTTCCAGGAGAATTGGCGATCAATTACTTCGGCATTTTGACTCTGAAAGAGAAAAAATAATTTTTGATATTTTATATGTAATTTTGCTTTTTAATCTTTGATATTTGCCATTAAAAGGAGGTGCAAAAATGATCTCAAATCTCAAAAAGGCTGTGGGGGTGGTGATATTCTTGGTCATGGTTGCTGGCGCTGGGGCGATGGGATGCCCTGAACCCGCAGTGCAAGAGACTATACGCCGAGACGTAATCATCAGTCTCCCTTCTCCGCGTCACACAGGCGAAATGTCAGTGGAAGAGGCAATCTTCCGGCGCCGGTCAATACGCCATTTCCCGGATAAACCGTTGACCCTGGAGGAGGTATCACAGCTTCTGTGGGCAGCAGGAGGAAAGACTATTGATGGGGTAACCGGGGCAACCCGTGCCTTCCCATCTGCCGGTGGGCTATACCCATTTGAGATATATCTCGTTGCCGGAAACGTAACTGGTCTAACTGATGGGGTCTATCGGTTCAGATGGCGGGATCACTCGCTGGAGATGATAAAGGAAGGGGATTTTCGCCAGGAGCTGATGGTAGCCTCGCTCAGACAGAGGTTTGTGCACCAGGCACCGGTAAGCATCGTCTGGGTCGGTGATTTCGCCAGGATCAGAAGATTTTACGGAAGTCGAGGAGTAGAGCGCTACATCTCGATGGATGTCGGCGGGGCCGGTCAGAACGTCCATCTTCAGGCAGAAGCCCTGGGTCTGGGCACAGTGATCGTGGGGGCATTCCGTGACCGAGCTGTCCAGGGTATCCTGGGCACAGAGCTTACACCCCTGTACATCATGCCGGTGGGAAGGAGAGGATAGATGAGGAAGGGCATCTTGATCCTTATGATGGCGGCTATTGTGATTACTGGAGTGATCTGGCTTTTCCCGCTATGGCAGGATCCGCCTCCATGCAGCATCGAGCCGGAGGCGGCACTGCCAGTCGGTCCTCGACCGGCGCGGTACTGGCAGGAGCTTGATAATAGCAAGGTGTGGTGCCAGCTTTGCCCGCATTATTGCGTTATCCCCGAGGGAGGACGCGGCCTGTGCCGGGTGCGCAAGAACCGTGAAGGCGTGCTCTACTCCCTCGTTTATGGAAAGCCCGTGGCCATTGGCATCGGCCCGATTGAAAAGGCGCCCTTTCATCACTTCCATCCCGGACATAGACGCCTGACAATCGCTACTGTTGGTTGTAATTTGAGATGCAAACACTGCCACAACTGGCACATTTCGCAGCGAGAGTTCGAAGAGGTGAGATACCGTCCCCTCTCACCATATGAAATCATTGCTGCGGTAAAAAGAGCTGGCCTAAACTCTGTCTCCTTTACCTATACCGAGCCGACGGTCTTCTTTGAATACATGTACGACATAGCGAAGTTGGCGCAGGCTCACGGCATGAAGACGACGCTTGTCACCAATGGGTTTATCAGTCCTGAGCCGCTGCGGGCGCTTCTTGAACACATGGATGCGGTAAGGGTAGACCTGAAGGCATTCACTGAGGAGTTCTATCAAGAGATAAGCAGAGCATCGCTGGCGCCGGTTCTTGATACCCTGAAAATCATCCAGGAAGAAGGGGTATGGCTGGAGATTATCAATCTCATTATCCCCACGCTCAATGATTGCCCGGCGGAAATTAGGGCGATGTGTGAATGGATTCTGGAGAACTTAGGACCTGATGTTCCTCTCCATCTAAACCGCTTCCACCCTGCCTTTAAAATGACCCATCTTCCGCCGACCCCGGTGGAGACACTGGAGATGGCGCATCGAATTGCCAGAGAGGTGGGGATAAACTTCGTCACCATCGGCAATCTTCCCGGGCATCGCTATGACAGCACCTTTTGTCCTGCTTGCGAAGCAAGATTGATCCACCGTATTGGCTTTTCTGTCCTGGAAAATAATATTGAAGAAGGAAGGTGTAAATTCTGTGGCAAGGAGATTCCCGGCGTCTGGGAGTAAAAAGGTGAAGTGGATAATAATCCTGATTGGGGGATTGATCCTCTTGGGAGGAGGTATGTTGTTGTCGTCGGCGATGCAGCAGGAAATTACCTCACAGCAGGTGGCCATAAATAGCGATATGACACCGGCGCGGTTCTACGAGCCACTCTCCGATTACAGGGTGCGCTGCATGCTCTGTTTCCATAAGTGTATCATTCCGTCCGGCATGCCAGGCATCTGTCGCGTACGCATAAATCACGAGGGACGGCTATATACCGTTGTCTATGGCCGCCCGGCCGGTTTGCAGACCGACCCGATCGAAGCTGAGCCGATGTACCATATGATACCGGGGCATCGCAACCTTGGCGTTTTCACCGCATCTTGCAATTTTCGCTGTAAACAGTGTCACAACTGGCATATCACTCAGCGGGGGCCGGAGGAGGTGCGGGCGCTGCGGTATACTCCAGAGGAAGTCGTTGCCGAGGCGATCAGGCGGAGAAGCCGGTCCATCTCACACACGATAAACGAGCCAACAGTTTTTTTTGAGTTTATGTATGATATTTCCGTGATAGCCCGTGAGGAAGGGCTGCTTAATCTCTTTCACTCCAACGGAGCAATTGCCCCGGAGCCGCTCAGAGCTATCTTAAAGCATATGGATGGAGTTGTCATTGATCTAAAGGCGTTCTGTGATGACCTCTACCGTGATATCTTTAGCGGTGAGCTGGCTCCTGTCCTTGAAACACTCAAAATCATCAGGGAAGAAGGAGTACACCTTGAGATCGTCAATCTCATTATCCCCACAATCAATGACTGTATGGATACAATCAGAGCGATGTGTGAGTGGATTCTGAAGCATCTCGGACCGGATGTCCCGCTTCACTTTACCCGTTTTCATCCTAACTTTCGGCTGACTCACCTTCCACCGACGCCGGTGGAGACACTGGAAGAGGCGCATCGCATCGCCAGGGAAGTGGGAATAAACTTCGTCACTCTCGGCAATGTCCCCGGTCACCGCTATAACAGCACTTTTTGTCCTGCTTGCGAAGAGAAATTGGTTCATCGCGTCGGCTTTTCTGTCCTGGCGAACAATATCGAGAAGGGAAGGTGCAAATTCTGCGGCCACAAGATTCCCGGCATCTGGGAGTAAAAAGTGAGGTGTAGTTATGAATAAAGACAAACGGGGAATAGTGCTACGGGTTTTTGGCGCCATTTTTTTCGGCGTGACTGTCCTGGTTGTCTTCTGGGTTGCGCTGTACGGCTGGCAACAGGTGCCGATGGTGCCAGATGTGCCGCAAATACCTGACAGAGAAGTACCGGATGTTGGACTGCGAGAGGCAATGTTCTGGGAGGAGCTGGAGGGCAACAGGGTTCTCTGTAATCTCTGTTTCCACCGCTGTGTCATTCCTGTCGGGAGGCGCGGGGCATGCCGGGTGCGGGAGAATATTGCTGGCAGATTATACAGCCTGGTTCACTCTCGCCCATCGTCGGTGATGATCGATCCGATCGAAAAAGAGCCGCAGCTCCACCACCGCCCGGGAACTGAGATCCTTTGCGTTGGGACCGTGGGATGCAATTTTCGCTGCATGCAATGCCACAACTGGACCCTGTCACAGGCAAGCCCCACTGACCTGCGCGTCTTCGATCTACCTCCGGCGCAACTGGTGGAACTGGCCCTGGAACGAGGGGTCACCGCGATCTCATTTACCTATAATGACCCCATCGTCCTCTTTGAATATGTCTATGACACCGCGGTCCTGGCGAGAGAGGCAGGAGTTGGACTCATCTGGCATTCAAATGGCGCCATCGCTGAAGAGCCGCTGCGCAAACTTCTCCAGTATACTACGGCGGTAACTATTGACCTCAAGGGGTTCTGCGAAGAAGTCTATCGGGAGACCTTCAGCGGGGACCTCGCTTATGTCTTAAGGACACTGAAAATTATCAGGGAAGAAGGGGTACACCTTGAGATAGTCAATCTCGTTATCCCCACCATCAATGATTGTATGGATACAATCAGGGCAATGTGTGAATGGATTCTGGAGCATCTCGGACCGGACGTCCCGCTACATTTCTCCCGTTTCTTCCCCGCATATCGGCTGACCCATCTTCCCGCTACACCAATAAAGACGCTGGAGGAAGCACATCGAATCGCCAGAGAAGTGGGACTCAATTTCGTCACTATCGGCAATGTCCCCGGGCACCGCTACAATTCCACTTTTTGCCCGTGCACCGGCAAACGACTGATTTACCGCATCCATTTCACAGTGATCTATAACAAGGTGGTTGATGGCAGATCGCCCTTTTCCGGTCGCCCGGTGCCTGGAATCTGGGAATGAATAAGCGCCTCATTTTTGCTGCCCTGGCCACCGGTTTTAGCGGCATGGCGATACAGCTCCTCCTGCTGCGGGAGCTGCTGGTGGTCTTCCACGGAAATGACCTGGCAATAGGGATTATCTTTGCCAACTGGCTCGCCTGTGAGGCCTTCGGCGCATTTTTCATCGGGAAGAGAATCGAGCACGCCAGAAAAAGGGTCAGAGCTTTTATCTCTTTATCTATCCTGTTTGCCCTCTTTGCACCGCTTGCTCTTTATCTGGTGCGGACAGTGCGAGACCTCCTTGGTGTGGCGCCCGGTGTGGGGATGGGAGTATTTCCCATTCTTTACTCCTCTCTTCTCATCCTCTTTTTGCCCAGCCTTCTTCACGGTGCATTATTTGTTTTTACATGCAAGCTATGTGCTCAGTTTGCATTCCATGGTGAAGGCGCATCCTCGATCGGCCGGGTATATGTGTGGGAGACCATCGGCCATATCGCTGGGGCAGTGGTATTTACCTTTCTTTTGATCCCCCTTTTCCATTCTTTTTCCATCGTCTTTGGAATGGGTATTTTGACCCTCATAGCATCAGTTGCCCTTGCCACTTTTCAGGAAAGAGCCGCAAAACAAAAAACCCTCGCTGTGCTTATGGCTGCTGTGGCGGCATTCGTTTATCTCATCGCTTCCGACGGCGATGAGCAACTTCACTACCATACGATCGCGCGTCAATGGCCGGACAAAGAGGTGATCCATCACGAGCACTCAATCTACGGCAATGTCGCCCTAATTTACCGCGAAGGGGAGTACACCTTCCTTACCGACGGTATCCCGGTCTTTACCACTCCTACGCCTGATATTGTGCGGGTGGAGGAATTCGTCCATTTCCCGATGCTGGCACATCCCCGGCCGGAGAATGTGGCTATACTTGTCGGAGGGGCAGGCGGGGTGATTAGCGAAGTCCTTAAATATCCCACAATAGAGCGGGTTGACTATACCGAGCTCGACCCCTTGCTCATTGACCTGGTGCGGAAATACCCCACCCCGCTCACCGAGGCAGAACTTGGCTCTCCACGCGTAAGGACACTGCATGTAGATGGCCGCCGGTTCCTTGAGGTAACCCCGTATCAGTATGACCTAATCTTTGTCGGTATTTCCAATCCGGAGAACCTGCAGGTGAACCGGCTCTTTACTGCCGAGTTCGCTTCACTTGCGAAAGAGAGGCTGAGGGAGGATGGAATCCTGGTGGTTAGCCTGCCCGGCTCGCTGACGTATCTCTCGCACGAACTGAGGAACTTGAATGGAGTGATCATTAATACCCTGGAAAGCGTCTTCCCATATCTTCACATAATTCCGGGTTATCACAACATCTTTCTGGCTTCCACGACGAAGGATGTCACGATGATTCATGCCGCTCTCCTCTATGAAAGACTGGGGGAACACCAACTGGATTTGCGGCTCATCACCCGCCCTCATCTTGAAGTAAGGTTAGCCCCACGCTGGTTGGTCTGGTTCTTAGAATCTATGTATGGTGCAACCGAGGAGATCAATCGCGATTTCCGTCCCAAGGGCTTCTTTTACAGCCTTGCCTACTGGAATGCGATGTTCTCCCCCTATTTGAGTAATTTCTTCAGGTGGCTGGAGGATCTGGGACTGTCGCTTTTTGCCATTGTGATTGCGGGGTGCACTGCCATCCTCTTGGTGCTCAGGTGGCAAGTTGCCAGTCTTAAGAGACTCAGCATCCCTTACTCCATTGCCACAACCGGCTTTGCCGGCATGGCCTTCGACCTGCTCCTCATCTTTGCCTTTCAGGTGCTCTTCGGATTCGTCTTTCACTGGATCGGGCTTCTCATGGCAGCGTTTATGGGTGGTGTCGGTGGCGGTGGCTTTGTGATGACTGCCCTCCTGCCGCACATCAAGGACAACCGTGCCCTATTTATCAAGCTGGAGATCGCAGTGGGACTCTTTGCCATTCTGCTACCGCTGGTTATCCTTGCAGTTTCGCCCTATTTAGGGAATCCGGTGGTATTTGCCCTGGCGCAACTGCTCTTTCTTCTGCTCGCATTTTTTGCCGGTGCACTCATCGGCCTCAAGTTTCCGCTGGCAAGTAAAATGTATTTAGCCCACTCTCCCAATTTAAGCCGCACGACCGGCCTCCTCTATAGCGCTGACCTCCTGGGCGGATGGAGCGGAGGCATCATCGCCGCAGTGGTGCTGCTACCCGTTCTAGGACTGGTAGGTACCTCGCTGGTGGTGGTGATGATCAAAGCAAGCAGCCTCATTATGCTGACAACTTCATTCGAGGGGAAACGGGTGAGATAGATGGAAGATACGATCACCGGCGGGGATCGCGGGCTCGTCTGGGTGGCATCGGCACAACTTGCCGCCCTTTTGCTGGGGACGGCTCTGTGGCTGCTGCTCGCCCTGCTTATCCATCCCCTGGCCTACGGGCACTTGATCTGGCTGGTATCAATTGCGACAATCCTCTCAACCATCTGCACCTTCGGCCTGGGTAAGACCATAATCACCCATCTGCCGGCGGAGAAAGACGGCAAGTTCGTGAGCAGCTCGGTGGCAGTCGTTGTTATCCTCAGTCTGATTGCCGGAATAGCAGTCTCAGTTGTTCTGGAACCGGCGGTCGGTTTGCTTACCATTGGGCTATCGCTTTTCTCAATCACGGTTCACCTGGAGCTGGCGGGCCGGAAGTACGGAGGTTATCTCCGGGCGTGGGTCGGGACACGGTTGCTCTGCCTTCTCCTCCCGGTGCTGCTCTATCTCCTCTGGGGATCAATAATGTGGATCCTGGTCGGACTGGCCCTTGCCTATCTCCTCTTTGGGGGCAAGGCTTTCATCCATTTGCGTTCAAAGCCAGATTTTCGGAAAATCCGGGGAACTCTCAAATTCACGCTCGGTGTTCTGGGAACCGACATCAGCAGGGTGTCTACGAGCTTCCTCGACAAGATACTGATAGGAAAGCTCTTCGGAATGGCAGTGCTCGGATATTACCACTTCGCCTTCCGCATCTTCCTCCTGTTCGGGATACTACCTCAAATTATGTTCTTCTACCTCTTATCCGAGAAATCTGCCCGGAGGAATACGGAAAAGATTGAAAAAATGGCGGTTATCGCTTCCTTTGGACTGGCTGCGGCTACCTACTTCTTCGCGTATTTAGTT
>JALPXQ010000025.1 GCA_023271515.1 Dehalococcoidia bacterium
GACTAAGTAGCAGTTTAAATCTAGTGCTTCAATACTTCTTATGTCGAGATTTCCTAGCCTGGGGTGTCGGAAATAGCTAGAAGAATCAAGCCGAACTTCCTGCATGAAAAATCTCAGAGGTCTTATTATCCAAGGGAGTCCGGACGCTTGATTTTCTCTAATTCCGTCAAATCTAGGCGAGTCGTCCCAACCACTTTCGTCGGAGCGGACCCAGCTAAAAAGACCGTTCTGACCAAAATCCCTAACCAAATAGAACCATTCGTTGAAGAGCTTTAGTTTGGGATAGAGCTTGGAAATGAAATGCTTATCCTTAGTTTGCTCATAGATCCTCCAGGCTGCCCAAGCAAGTAAGGGCGATTGGGTTATAGAACTCTTATACCTTGGCGCAGCAATGTGAGGTATCATTCCATTCTTAAGTTGAGTCGAGGTATGCGTGAGAACTATCTCTTTCGCTATCTCTGGATTTATAAGCAACCAGATTTGGCTTATAAAAGCGGCATCCCAAAGCCAAGACTTCTGATATCTTCCACCGGGAACGGCGTAGAGACCTTGCAAGTTTCCAGAGGGCTTCCTTAAGTTCATAAGTAGTTCTGAGCCTATCGCCTCGCAGGCCTTGTTGGCTATAGGGTCCTCTATTTTACGGAGAAGATCGTCCAGAGCCCCCAAGGGTTCAGCACGATAAGCTCTTTGATAATCAGCTTTTGTAGACACCATATTTATCCCGGGCTTCTACCAGCGCCAGGATGTTCTCCTCGGGTATGCCTAACCCCAGGTCGCATCCCGGCCCTAAAGCGAAGCTGCAGCGGTCTTTGGCTATCTCCACGGACGTTTTAACCATGGCCTCGACCTCATCAGGGGTGCCCATCAAGATCGTCTGGGTTTGGTCTATGCCAGCCATGATAGGAAATCTGTCACCGAACTTGCTCACAGCCTCTTCTAACGGGTAATCCGAGCCCGGCCACCAGAACTGGAGCTCTCCTATGTGCTCGCCGAGTTTGCCGGTGATGAAATCCAGATCCGGCCTCGGACCGCAGATATGGGTAGTAACAGGCAAATGGCGGCCTAGCTTCTCCCTTATCCTCTTAAAAGCCTCCAGCTCGAGTTGTGCGACTTCCTCATTGAACTCCCTGGGAAGTAGCTCCCTATCGAAGGTGGTCATAGCCCAACAGATATTCGTCAAATTGGGCTTCATGGCCTCGCAACATCCCACGATGAAATCCACCGTCCAATCGATCATAACCCTCTCTACTGCTTTGAAAACAGCTTCAGGAAAGAAGACGACGTCCCTTAGAAGTTCTTTAACTCCCACGATAAGGGCCAGATTGGCCACTGGCCCATACCACCCTGACCTCAGAAACACCTTATTCCCTACCTCTTGGGAGACGATATGACAGGCCTTGAGGTTGACCTGGGCCCTCTCCCCTGCGAAGGGGTCGCGATATTCTAGCTCCTCGTAGATCCTCGGATCTGGCCTCCTGCGATCGGCGAGCGTCTTTCTAGGGATTATTGCCCTCTCTGTAATCTCCACCTCTACCCCATAGGGCTCGAATGCCCACCACATATCGGTGCTTACGCCGGATATATCAGGCTTGTATTTTTCAATATAGCGGATGTTGCCCAGCGCCAACTTCTCCGCGTCGAAGGCGAATTGCCGCATCGAAACCCCGCTCAGTGTCCGTGCGATCGTTCCCGACTGGTGCCAGATGGGTATCTTATCCAGCTTCTCCCCACGCAAATAACAAAGGGCTCTCTCCAGTCCCGTCATCTCGGCCATTATTGCACCCCCTTCAGCAGCCTGTTAACCTCCCTGATCGCCCCCGGCCCATCGGGAGCCCAAGCATCGGCGCCGATTTGCTTCGCCCACCTCTCTGAGGTTACCGCTCCTCCCACGATGACCTTCGCCCTCTCCCTCAGGCCAGTTGCCTCAAGCAGTTTTATCGCTCCTTCCGGTAAAGGAAAGAACTCTAAGATCATAACTGATAGGGCCACGATGTCCGGCTTCTCCCTTCTCACCGCCTCGACCACATCCTCAGGGAGGACGATCTCCCCTAGATCGAGGACCTCGAAACCATCCGCCAGGAAGAGAAGCCTGATGATGTCCTTCCCCAGGTAATGGGAGGAGCCCAATGTGCCAATGATGACCTTGCCCTTAGGCTTGACCTTGAGCTTTACGAGTTCGTAGCCCATCTCGAAGATGGAGGAAGCAGCCGTGATGTGCGCGATACAGAACTGACCTTCTTCGTACTTCTCCAGAGCTTCGTGAAACGAGTCTAGAAGGGTCTGCACGACGTTCCATCTCGGCACGCCCGCTTCCAAGGCCCGCTTCACCGCTTCCTCTGTCTCAAAGAAGCGGAGGGAAGAAGAAGCCTCCACTACGGCTTGCAGACATTCTTCCATATTCTTCTCCATTTGCTGAACGATCTTTCAGCTTCACTATTCGCCTGCCCTCCCCTCGTTTGACACGCCCTTCGCGGCGGGGGTAATCGAGTGTGTGGAGCTACCCATTGATCGGGTGAACACTTACCCTTCTGTGACTGATTCCATTCATCTGGCGAGAGGCTTTTCTTCCCCGTCAGCCGACGAGCACCAACCCATACCATGAGACGCAGGGGACAGAGTGCTCCGGGTGCTCAGGGAGGATGAGATAGGTCTTCCAGCCCACGCTACGGGCTGTGGCAAAGACGTCCACACCGCAGGCCTCTAAGGCGGGACGAGGGCGAAGATATTGATAACAGAGTTTGCCCTCAAGCACCGGGCAACGGGGCACCTCTTTACCTACGAAAACCTCACCCGTGAACTCCGCCAGGAATCTACCGCATAGACAGCAGGGACCACCCTTAAAACCCATCGCCAGATAGTATCCCATATAACCCGCCTCTGTTTCTACAGCAGAGACGATCCGGTTTAACTCGTTGACACAATCACCGCCTTTACCCAGGAAATCGGGGTAGACATGGTCTTCGACAGGAGGCATGTAGCGCAGAAAGACACCGTATTCGTATCCAGATACAATCTTACGCATCTCTTCGGCTGTAGGAGAGTAGGGTGGACACATGGGGCTGGAACCGTAGCCAAAGCACAGGGGGATGATGCATTTCCACCGGGCTCGCTCATCGATGACAATCTGGTCGGTGGTGATGACACGGGCTTCGGCCTGGGCTTGCTTGCCCGCCCGTTGGGCTATCTCATTCCCCGCCTTGACGGCCACTTTTACCAGAGCTTCGAGGTCTTCTGGAATCACCTCCCCCTTTAACTCTGCCATAGGGCGGTCTTGCTTCTCAGGCAAGGGATAGCGCCGTTGGGGAAGAATTTCACTTCTCTCTCGAGTGAACTCAGTGTATTCCACCTGGCCACCTCCTTTGTTAATGATGCCTCAGTTAGAACTCTCCCCTTTGTGCCGGGCTTCTTATTTTCCCGAGCGGAAAGCTGGAGTAGATTATTAATAAGGCTGGGTAGCATGTCAAAGAGCCGGCATTCCCCAGAGATTGTCTCTGTAGGGTACCGTCCTTGCCTGATAGTCTACAACCTCAGCAACCGTTTGTCAACACATCGTTTCCGCAGTTTATCTTTTGGGTGGATAGGGGGTGACCCTGGGGTGGTCAAAAGAGAAGATTGTTAACTTGGAGAAGTCCTTGATTAGAGTCTAATGCAAAACTACCACTCCATCACATCGCTGCCGCAGATGCCGCTGGCGATCATCTTCACCGGCAGCTCGCCGGGGCCAACCTGGGAGACTGGCATCTCCTCCAGCCGCACGTCGGGATTGTTGTAGTACGTGGCGACGGGCACGACACCTCATCCCCCACTTTTCCTGGTCACCAGCAGGATGTTCTCATCAAACCACCCCACCTTGTCGGGGGAGCTGAAATTGTTGAGGATATTCTCGCAAAACCCCCTGAGCGCAGCTTGAAATTCGTCCTTTCGATGGAGAGAAGGTAGAGTAATGACTGTTTCTGGCCTGGTTGATAAGCCGGCTCAGCGTGGAATTTCGCCAATACTTGAATTTCTTGATGGATTCCACTACGAGAGAGTCTATCAGCTTTGTCATTTCTTCCATTTCCCATAGCTCGTGCAGACGACTCTCCTTTTCCAGGAAAAGGGGGAAATGCCTGCCCCAGATGTTCCTTGCGTTCTGGCTTCTCAAACGAGTGTAGATGAAGATTCTACCACCATCTCTTAAGACCCTGCTCATCTCGTCCATGAACCTCACGAAGTCGAAATGATGGATAGCATTAAAAGAGAAGATACAGTCCATAGAGTGATCCGCCAGTGGAACACTCTCTGCCAGCGATTTTATCGTCCTGAAGTTTGTTATTCCCGCCGCTCTTAGACAATCGGAGGTCACCTTCAGCATTGACTCATTAAAGTCGACGCATGTCAAGTGGAGGTTCTCCAGGTGTCGAAAGAGTTTCAGGCAGTATCTTCCTGCGCCACAGCCGATGTCGGCAGCCTCTATTTTCTGGAGGCCATTTAGTTTATCCGTGATGAACAGAATTGGCTCTAAATCAGTCGTCCTGATGTCGTTGTACGAAGCAGCCACTCTCGAGAAATGGTCAAGCACGTCTCGATTGGTAGTGATTACTTTCGTCATGAAACTGCCCCCTTTCCTCCGGATTTTTCGCAATTATCTCCCCCTGGTGTCGTCGCCGGGGGAGAGGGTATTGTCAAGTTCCAGATCCCACTCCCCCCTTCTCACGACCAGACTTGTACCAGCTAGTGAAGCTCCCCGCCCAAAGGGCGGGGCATCTCAGCGGAAGGACCATTATAGGGGGTTGGCTGCCCCCTATAACCCCCGCTAAGCGGATGCCATTCAGCCACCCCGGCATCCACTAGATTTTACCGCTTTTGATCACCGACTTCAACTCCCTAACCTGGCAAGCCAGAACCAACAGGTCTGCAATGGCCTGGTATTTGTTTCACCGCGGAGCACGCAACATGCAGCATTCAGCCATCAGTGTTCAGCACCTCACGAATGAACGAGGCAAGCATGCGCTTGAACTGTCAGCCTTCAACTGAAAGCTGACTGCTGACTGCTTACACATCAAGAAATCTCAGCCAGCTCGGCGATCTCTGCGGTGAACGTTATTCTTTTGCCATTTCGCGCAAGACTTTGGATTTTGGATACTTGACACAGGGACATCAAAACCTTTATCATATTCATAGTAAAGGGGCGAAGCCCCTTTACGAACGCAGGAACACGACGGCCTTAGGGGGTTTCAGGGGGATTCTCCCCCTGATGATCTTGTCCGAAGGCTGAGTTGGCAAACAGGAGGTACTCCAGTATGAGCAAGTTTGCGAGGGTCGGTGTTTCTTTAGTGCTTGCCCTGATGCTTCTTAGCAGCATCGCAGGGCCCCACGTTGCGGTGGCTGAAGAGCCGGAAAGGGGCATCTCACTCTACGCCGTCTTTCCCGACGTGGTTGTCCCGCTTGGTGATGAGGAAGTTGAGCTTTCCCTAACGGTGGCCAATACCGGGGAGGTTGTGGAGAACCTGCGCCTCCTGGTGATTTCTGCGCCGGACGGCTGGGATTATCGATTTGAGGCCGGCTGGCCGAAGAAGATCGTCCGTGCCGTGACCCTGCCTCCCAGAGATGCGGATGAATCCAGGCAGAGCTTGACCTTCACCGTTACACCTCCCGGGGATGTCAAGGTTGGTGACTACCGGTTTGCCTTGAAGGCAGTCACTCAGGATGGGTTTCTGGAGGCCGAGCTTCAGCTTACCATCGGCCTCTCCGGGGAACCGGTTCTCCCGGGATTTGAGGTGGTGGAGCTAACCACCGATTTTCCGGCTCTTGAAGGCACTCCGGGGGACAGATTTGAATTCACCGTCACCATAGCGAATAAGGGGGGAGAAGACCTTGTTTTTGATCTGGCGGCCATGATACCGCGGGGGTGGGGCGTGTTCTTTTCTCCAGGATGGCGACCTGAGAGAATACGTTCCCTGCCGGTAGAGGCGGGACGCAGCGAGGATGTCAAGGTCACCCTCCTCACACCTCCCCATGTCGAAGCGGGTGAATACCCGATTATGTTCCAGGCAAGCTCAGGGGATATCGTTGGAACCATCGATCTCGAGGCGATAATCACCGGCACGTATGAACTCCTCGTTGATACCATTGTGGGAGGTGTTCCCGGCCTGTTAAATACCCGGGCCACCGCCGGCCAACCCACTCACATAACGCTGGCTTTAGGGAATGCGGGAACGGCAGCGCTGGATGACTTTTCGTTTACCTCCCGCAAACCTGAAGGCTGGACTATAACCTTCGATCCGGACGAGCTTGCCTCCCTTGATGCCGGGCAAGTGAGGGAAATCGCCGTGACCATTGAGCCGCCAGGCAGAGCTATAGCCGGGGATTATATGGTCAATCTGAGAATCTCCAGTGACCAGGCCGCTGAGAACCTTGATTTCAGGGTAACGGTGGAAACGCCCACCATCTGGGGTTGGGTGGGGATGGCCATCGTGATACTCGTGCTGGCTGCACTGCTGGGAATCTTCGCCACCTTG
Organism: Dehalococcoidia bacterium; assembly: GCA_023271515.1. Lineage (GTDB taxonomy): Bacteria > Chloroflexota > Dehalococcoidia > SZUA-161 > SpSt-899 > BS503. The sequence goes on from JALPXQ010000025.1 coordinate 6,501, forward strand.
AAAAGGAGATAACCTTGGCCCCACCAGTCGTTGAGACCATAAAGTTGACTAAAGACTATGATGGCACTAGAGCGGTTGATAGCCTGGATCTCCGGATAGAGGAGGGGGAGATATTTGGTTTTCTGGGGCCTAACGGTGCCGGGAAAACCACCACTATCCTCATGCTCCTCGGCCTTACCGAGCCTACTCTGGGCGTGGCTAAGGTGTGCGGCCACGATGCCACCAGGGAGCCGCTCAAGGTCAAGCGCATAACGGGATATCTGCCCGAGAACGTTGGCTTCTATGAAGATCTGACGGCCAGGGAAAACCTGAGATACATTACCAGACTAAACAGAATCCCGGAAAGACAAGCATCAGGAAAGATCGATGAAGTCCTGGAGATAGTCGGCCTCTCTGAGGTGGCTGACCGGGAGGTGGGCAGGTTCTCCCGGGGGATGAAGCGGCGGCTGGGGATGGCAGATGTGCTGGTCAAAGATCCCAGGCTGGTGTTTCTGGATGAGCCTACCGCAGGAATAGACCCCGACGGGGCGAGTCAGATTCTTGACTTCATAGTGAGCATGTCCAAAGAGAAGGGAATAACCGTTCTCCTATCTTCCCATTTGCTGCATCAAGTCCAGAAGATATGCGACCGGGTGGGGATAATCGTAAAAGGGTGCATGGTGGCCGAGGGGCCGGTAGAGCGGTTGGGCAGGGAGGTGGTGGGGGGAGGCCAGAATGCACTCGAAGTCCAGGTAACCGAATCGAGCGCCAATCTCATTGAATCCATCGAGTCCATCCCGGGGGTCAAGGCTGTCGAGTGCTCCGGCGATATGCTCTCCATAAGAGGCGATAAGGATGTGAGGGCTGAGGTATCGAGGGCCATTTTTGAAAATGGCAGTTTACCCCTTCACATAAGGGCGCAGGATTACACCCTGGAAGAAATCTATTTGAAGTATTTCCGTGAGGAGTAAATGAGAGCAGTTTTCTGGAAGGAGCTAGCGGACTATTTCGGCAGTTGGAGATTCATCATCATCTTTGCCGTAATATGCCTGGCTGCCTTATCGGCCACCTATACCGCGGCTCAGACAATAAGAGGCGATATCGCCCAGACGCCCACGGAGTATGTCTTCCTCAGACTCTTTACCACCAGCGGCGAAACTCTGCCTTCGTTCATATTCTTCCTCAGTTTCTTTGGACCGCTGATCGGGATTATCTTTGGCTTCGATGTCATCAACAGCGAGCGTTCCCGGGGGACACTGAGCAGAGTGCTCTCGCAGCCGCTGTTTCGTGATTCGGTGATCAATGGAAAATTCCTGGCGGGGTTAACGGCTATTGCCATCATGCTGGCAAGCATAATCCTGGTAGTGTCGGGATTGGGACTGCGCATGATCGGCGTCGCGCCGGCACCGGGAGAAGTGGCCAGGATAGGGGTTTTCTTTTTGATAAGCCTGCTCTACGTGGGATTCTGGCTTGGTCTGGGAATACTCTTTTCTGTCCTGTTCAGGAGGACGATAACCTCGGTGCTGGCCGCCATTGCCATCTGGATATCCCTGGCCCTGTTTATATCAATGTTTGCCGGTATTGCCGCTAACTGGGTAGCACCGGTAGATCAGCATTCCGAGGCAGAGGCAATACTGGAACACGAGAGGATTTACGATTCCGTGATGCGCATTTCCCCCACAACCCTCTTTGGCGAGGCCACCGAAACCGTCCTCAATCCGGGCAAGAGAACCTTGCGTGGCGTGGTCCTGGTCAGAGAGGTGGAGGGTATGATCCCTGGACCTCTGGCCCTGGGGCAAAGCCTGATGCTGGTCTGGCCACATCTGGTCGCCTTGATAGCCCTGATACTCATCTGCTTTGCCGTCTCCTATGTGAGATTTATGAGGGAAGAGATAAGGGCGACCTAGCGATCAGAAGTCAGCCCCTATGCCCCCCTTCCCCCCTCAATCTAAGCACGTCGTAACTACTTAGGTTGTCAGGCCTGCCCCCGGCCGCAGGCTCAGGGGTTCACGGTTGTTCGCCTAACCGTTCAATCTCGATCGGTCTAACCTTGAACCGAGAACCCCGGAACTTTGAACCTTAGTAGTTACTGTGGCTCTATCATTCAGCCTAGTTTTGGGGTAAAATCTAAAGGGGGTTGACCAATGGAATGTGCGATCAGTGCTAATAAGGACAATTGCAGTTGCACTTACGAGCCATGCAACCGCAAGGGGAAGTGTTGCGAGTGTCTCTCCTATCACTGGAGTAACCGAGAGCTTCCAGCCTGTCTCTTCTCTGCTGATGTGGAAAGGACTTACAACCGCTCGCTTCGCCGATTCATCGAGGTTTACAGCAAACCGTGAAACTGATCGTCGGACTGGGTAATCCAGGGCGAGCCTATGTGAACACGCGGCATAACATCGGCTTCGAGTGCCTCAACCTCTTTGCTCGCAGGCAAGGTATAGCCTGGGACAGGAGGCAGGCGAAAGCCAGGGTTGGCTTTGGAGAGGTCGCCGGTGAGAAGGTGATCCTCGCCAAACCCCTCACCTTCGTGAATCTCAGTGGGCAGTCAGTAGGCCCACTGGTGCGATATTACAGGATCGCCCCGGCTGATATTCTGGTTGTCTATGATGATGTGGACTTTCCGTTAGGGAAGATTCGCATTCGGGAGGGGGGAGGTGCGGGGGGGCACAATGGTATGAAGTCTATCATCGAGCATTTGAATATGCGCGATTTCCCTCGCATTCGAGTAGGCATCGGGCCGGTATCAGGGGGCAAACCAGGTGGATCCTCTCAAAAAGTGCGCTCCAGGGAATACGTCTTAGGGCATTTCACCTCTGACGAAAGGGCAGTGCTCGCGGAGGTCTATCCCCGGGTGGCCGAGGCCATTTCCTGCATTCTCAGCGAGGGGGTTACTACGGCGATGAATAGATATAACCTGGGGTAAGGGTATGCATGCACACGGTATAGATATAGTGGAGATATCCCGCATCGGAGCAGCGATAGATTCGTGGGGTGATCGTTTCCTCAAGCGTATTTACACCGAGGGGGAGATCAGATACTGTCGCGGGCGGCTGCCTCAATTGGCGGCCCGCTTTGCGGGCAAGGAGGCGGTGATGAAGGCACTGGGCACAGGGAATCGCCGGGTTTCCTGGCGCGATATCGAGATATTGCCCGATCGGCGTGGGGCTCCCCTGGTTTATCTCAATGGAAGGGCTCGATCCAGAGGGGATGAACTGGGCATAGACGAGCTTGCCATCAGCCTTTCGCATTCCAGAGAGTATGCCATTGCCTCAGTAGTGGGAGGAAAGAGTGAAGATAGTTACCGCTAAGCAGATGCTGGAGCTGGAGCGCCGCAGTGCCGATATTGGCCTGCCGCCGGAGGTGCTTATGGAGAACGCCGGGCTGGCGGTGGCCAAAGGTGTCGGAGAGTTCCTAGGCAATATCATCGGTCGTTCGATACTGGTTCTGGTGGGGCCGGGGAATAATGGTGGTGACGGCCTCGTTGCTGCCCGACATCTGCACGACTGGGGTGCAAAGGTTCATCTCTATCTTATCAAACGCAAAACCCAGACCGATAAGAACTTTGCCCTCGATATGGAACGAGGCATAGCCTGGACGGATGCTGCTTGTGACAAAGGCCTCTCGATCTTCGATAAAGTCCTCTCCTCGGCCGACATGGTCATTGATGCCCTGTTTGGCACCGGTAAGATACGCCCTCTGGAAGGCACCGTGAAACAGATCCTCGAACGGGTGAGCGCAGCCAAAGAGTCTCGTCCCGGCCTCAATATCCTGGCCATCGACCTCCCCTCGGGGCTGGATGCCAATACCGGCGCCGCCGATCCCGCCTGTCTTGCTGCGGATCTGACGATCACCCTGGGCTATCCTAAAGTCGGACTTTTCAAGTTCCCCGGTGCAGCCAGGCTAGGCCGACTTGAGATCGCCGACATTGGCATTCCAGCCTACTTGGCTGAGGAAATCAATGTCGAACTGATCACCACCGAGGCTGTCAGAGCCATGCTTCCCCCGCGGCCACTCGATGCTAATAAGGGGAGTTTCGGGCGGCTACTGGTGGTGGCCGGCTCGATCAACTACATCGGTGCGGCATACCTCGCCTGCGAGGGGGCGATGCGAGTGGGAACGGGACTGGTCACCCTGGCCACGCCGAAGAGTCTTCAGCCTGTTCTGGCCGGCAAACTTGTCGAGGCAACCTATATCCCTCTGCCGGAGAGCGAGCCGGGCGTCATCAACAAGGAAGCGGCGCCACTTGTCCGGGAACAGCTTGCCGGCTACGATGCCATGCTTCTTGGATGCGGGCTGGGACAGCATCCCGCAACGGTGCAATTCCTTCGAGAACTCCTCTTCGACGGCCAGCACAGCAGTCGGCAGTCCGGGGGGTGGGGAACTATCGACTATCGACTATCGACTGATATGGTCGTCGATGCCGATGGCTTGAATATCTTGTCGCAAATCCCGCGGTGGTGGCAGATGCTTCCAGGGAAAGCCGTGCTCACCCCTCATCCGGGGGAGATGTCGCGGCTCGTTGGCAATCCGGTAGCTGAGATACAGAAGGACCGCCTGGAGGCAGCCAGGAAGGCCGCTATAGAGTGGAAGCGAACAGTGGTGCTCAAGGGAGCCCATACTGTGGTAGCCTCATCCGATGGTCAGGTCAGGATAAGCGGGGCAGCCAACCCCGGACTGGCTTCGGCGGGTACCGGGGATGTCCTCTCGGGAGTTATCGCCGGACTGATGGCTCAGGGGCTTCGGCCCTTCGATGCTGCCAGTTGCGGAGTCTATCTTCACGCTATGGCCGGAGAACTGGTAAGAGCAGAGCTTGGCGATACCGGCATGGTTGCCGGCGATCTCCTGCCCAGGTTGCCGCTGGCGATAAAGAGGATTAACTCGTCTTGGACATAAAAAGGCGTCGATTCGCGCCACCTCTTTCCGCCGGTTCCGGCTGCACGCCAGGTGGTCCGAATGATGAAAGAATCCATACGCGAAGAAATAGAGGACTTCGTCCTGAGCTATCATGACCAACACTCCACAGTGACAGTGTGGGGCTCTCCGATAGTTGGTTTTGCATCGGCATCAGACCCCATGTTCAACCTATTGAAATCTGCTATCAGTGAGAGTCATGCGATGCCGGCCGAGCTGCTGCATAATGCAAGAACAGTTGTTGCCTTTTTCCTGCCGTTTACAGAGGAGACTGCAGGAACCAACATAGGAGGGGGAACACCGTCACCGGAATGGGATAAGGCATGGACTGAGGCATGGAAGCTTATGCATGACCTATACTTACACATGGAGTCCTTCTTGAAGGCTGGAGGCCACGAGTCAGTAATAATGCCCTCGAGGCATAAGTTGGACCTAGACAAACTGATCAGTGATTGGTCAGATCGCCATATTGCAGTTATAGCCGGTCTTGGGCGTTTTGGCTTGAACAATATGCTTATTACGGAAAAAGGATGTTGTGGGCTAGTCGGGAGTTTTGTTATGAGCGCCGGGGTAGAACCGGACCCTCAACGCCACCACGAGGCATGCTTGTATCGATACAATGGTGAGTGCATGAAATGCATTGAAAGGTGTGTGCATAACGCTCTCCTGGCGGATAACTTTGACAGGCATAAATGCGCAGAGCATCATTGCGGCAAATGCCTGGTGGGGCTTCCTTGCTCACACGTTGATCCGGTGCAGAAAATAATGGCCTAGTTGCCCCTTGCATTTATTCCAATTGTCTTGTATACTTTAATCAGTGGTTAGTTAAGGTTACCAGTTCTATCAGCAACCCCTTAGAGTTGCCCCCGCAAAGGTCTCTCCAAGGCACGGTTTCTCGAGGTATTGGATGACCGAGGCTTCACAATTTTGAAGAAAGGAGGTCATCCAATGAGTTTCACCGATAGGGAACTGCAGTGCGTCGACTGTGGGGGCAGTTTTGCCTTTAGTGCCAGTGAACAAGAGTTCTTTGCTACCAAGGGCTTCACCAACGATCCCAAGCGTTGCCCAGATTGCCGTATGGCAAGGAAGCAAGAACGAGGAGGCGGCTATGGAAGCTTCGGCTCCCGCAGGCGAATGTACCCGGCTGTCTGTGCCACATGCGGCGTCGACACCGAAGTTCCGTTCGAGCCTCGCCAGGACAGACCGGTGTATTGCAGCCCGTGCTACAACACCATGGGATCCGCAAACAGGCGATAGCTTCATAAGACGGAAGTCGAGAGGGAGGCAGAGAATTAGCCCCTGCCTCCCTCTTGCAGCATCAGGGCGTCAGGGGGATTCTCCCCCTGAAACCCCCTAGAAGGCAGTCATGCTTGGGAGTTTTAAAGGGGCTTCGCCCCTTGAGGAGGTCATCATTAGCAATAAGATTTTTGTTGGGAACATGAGCTACGAAACCACATCAAATGAGCTCGAAAGTGTCTTTTCTGAAGTTGGCGTGGTGGTCGACGTATCCGTGCCAACCGATAGAACCACCGGTCGTCCGAGAGGATTCGCCTTCGTGGAGTTCGCCGATGAAGCGGCTGCAACAAAGGCCATTGAGAAATTCGATGGACATGAGCTTCAAGGCAGGCGAATTCGTGTCAGCCAGGCAGAGAAGCCACAGAGTCGCTCACACAGCTTTACGGACGCCGGACCATTCCGCACGAATCAGGGCGGGCCACGGGGATCCAAACCAAAGGGTAGCCGGCGCAACATTCGTGCCAGGAAGCGCGGGTTCTGAGAAGAAGCAAATGCCCTAATGTCTTATCCTGAAGTCGTCAAACAGGTCGCGGTATTCTGACCAGGCGACCTCTATTCGGTCTACTCTTGCTTCAGGCGGGCCAACTTCAAGGCGTTTTGCCAGTTCCTCCAGTTTCTCTCTATCCCCCTCGGCCAGAATCTCAACTGTAACGCCATCGGGGAGATTTCTGACATATCCCGTGAGCCCTAGAGTCCGCGCCTGCCGCTGGACAAAGGAGCGGAAATACACTCCCTGAACCAGACCATGCACCCTGACGAAGAGCGAAGCCCGTTCAGCCATATCATCCATGTCCCGGGAAGTGATCTCGGCAACCCTGCGCCTATTCCTCTTCCTGCCTCTCGGCTTCGGTGAGCTTATGCTTGCTCGCCTTCTTGATCACCTCCACCGCTGCCGGAGTTGGCAGGACGCTGGTTACACTCCTGGGTTTCTTAGCACCACTCCTCGGCTTTTTCGATTCTCGATGGGAATAGTTTCCTCTCCTTGCCATACCCACACCTCAAGGAATCCTGCATTCTCAGGATAGGAATCACTGGTTAGAGTTTAGCAGAAAGGGAAAGCACTGTAAAGGGGAGCCGCGCTGTGACCTGATCCACTTCTGCTTCTGGGCTATCCTTGTCTCCTCATCAACCGGCTGATAGTTCGATAGAAATCTCTCTTTGAAGTCGAGGAAGGTGCCCTCGATTATTGCTCTTCGCATTTCCCCCATGAACCTCAAAATGAAGGCAAGGTTGTGTATGGTCGCCAACCTGTAGCCCAGAAGCTCCTCGCATTTGAAGAGGTGATGGAGATAGGCGGCGGAGAAGGTGCGACAAGTGTAACAGTCGCAGTCTGGATCTATCGGTCTCTCCTGGCTCTTGAAGCGAGCGTTGCGGATGTTGGCCCGGCCATGCCGAGTGAAAAGCGTACCATTTCGGGCGATGCGGGTGGGCAGAGCACAATCGAACATGTCTATTCCGTAGGAGATGCATTCCACCAGATCCTCTGGTGATGCCACGCCCATTAAGTATCTTGGCTTATTTTCGGGGAGCAAAGCAGCCGTCTGTCGTGCCGCGAGATACATCAGGTCCTTTGGTTCTCCCACGCTCAGGCCACCGATGGCATAACCCGGAAAGTCCAACGAGACTAAATACTCCGCTGATTCCCTTCGCAGCGGATTGGAGGTGCCTCCCTGCACGATTCCAAACAGCGCCTGATCCTTCCGCTGGTGTCTCCTCAAGCACCTTTCCGCCCAGCGGCTGGTCCGCTCCACCGCTTTCCTGATGAGATGGATATCCTCGGAGTAGGGAGGGCATTCATCGAAGGCCATTACAATGTCCGCGCCGAGTTCCTCTTGAATCTCGATGGCCAGCTCCGGGGTGAGGAAATGCTCACTGCCATCGATATGAGACCGAAAGAGGGCCCCTTCGTCGTTGATCCGGCGCAGGTGCCCCAGACTGAACACCTGGAAGCCTCCACTATCGGTAAGCAGCGGCCCTTCCCAGGCCATAAATCGGTGCAGGCCGCCGAACCGCTTAACAACCTCAAGCCCCGGTCTCAGGTAGAGATGGTAGGTATTCCCCAGCAGGATTCTGGCTCTGATGGCTCTCAGATCATCCGGGGCCAACGCCTTGACCGAACCCTGAGTTGCCAGAGGCATGAACACCGGGGTAGGAACTGAACCATGAAGGGTTGTTAATAAGCCGGCGCGGGCTTTCGTCTCGGGGCAAGTTTTCTCTATGCGAAAGAGTCCCATTTCTCAACTTGCCCTGCAACTGCTCAGGTACACTTTAGACAGTACCAAAAAGGGCCTCCTCCACCGCCTCGTTGATGAGATATCCAGAGAGGTGCATCAGGGTATCGAACGTATCTCTGTCTATCTGCTCCTGCTGCATCGAGGCCTGGCAGGGATAATAGTGGCAGATAAGCGCTGCCCCGGGAACTGCCTCATCAGGGGAGAGGCCAACGAGTCCCGCAGCGGTATAATGGGTGCTCCCGCAGGGAGCGCCGCGCTCCACCTCAACTGTCTCTATCTTATTTGTCTCCGCATCGGTCCTGATCTTGAGTTTGGGGCGACCAAAGTGCCGGGCAAAGGCAGCGATTAACTCGCTATCGTATGATTCAACGCTGCGGCGATACCCATAGCTGCTCTCCGTGAGGGTGCAGAACGTCCTGGGAAAGGCCGCGGCTACGCCGAGAGCGGCGAACCTCCTTTGCACCTGGTTTTTCAATCCCAGCGGCATAAAGGATGAATTGTCGATCGGAGCGATAACCGCCTTCGCTCCAGTTGCAACAACCACATCGGGAATCAGTTGCGGTGCCTGTGGGGACTCGCTGAGGAAGACGATCAGATCAGCCGGGGGTAAGTCCTGAGAGATGAACTCCTCCGGCTCGTCAATGATCGCCGGCAACGCGGCCGGCAGCCCGATTGATTCCACCGTCCACCCGGCGGGGCTCCGTTCCTTTACGTTCCTGAAGATTCGCTCTCCACCAGGTCCCTGAACGAAAACCAGAATTCGCATGATTCTCTCCTCGTAACCGTTCAGCCATTCGAGAGATTCTTTTGACAGGATTACAGGATCAACATCGTAAAGTGTTAAACCCAAATTATGCACGAAGCCTCTGTGAGGAGTTCTAGAGTCATTAC